>DATEHM010000129.1:0-4228 GCA_035279545.1 bacterium
GAACTCCTCGACCGCGTAGCCGACGCGGAGGCCCAGGACCGGCAGGCGCACGCCGAGGATCAACTCGCCTGGGGCGAGCGCGGTGGTCAGCGCACCGATGAAGAACTCCCCGGCGGGCACAGCGCGCTCTCCCCGGGGCCCGCGCACCAGGACCACCCCGTCGAGGGCCCGGACGACCGCGGGAAGTTCGGCCGCCGGATCGGCGTGCGCCAGACTCCCTCCGATCGTCCCGAGGGTGCGCACGCGGACGTTCCCGATGAACGACGCCGCCTCCTGGAGGAGCGGGCAAGCCGCGAGCGGCCCGTCCCCACGCTCCAACGCGCGGTGCCGAACGAGCGCGCCGACCCGCAGCCAATCCCCCTCCCGCCGCGCCTCCCCCAGGCCGTCCAGGCCGTTCAGATCGATCAGCACCGCCGGGCGCGCCAGCCGGAGGGTCAGGAGCGGAACCAGGCTCTGCCCGCCGGCCAGCGGCTTCGCCTCCTCTCCGAACTCCCCCAGGAGCGCCACGGCCTCGGCGAGCGTTTTGGGGGCGCGGTAGTCAAATGGCACGGCCGGCATCGATGCCCTCCCTTCCGCGGGCGCCCTCCCGGGCGCCTGGGACCGCCCGCGGGCCGGCGGCGTTCTCAAACATCCCATCCGCCGTCGACGATCAACTCGTGCCCGGAGATCTGCCGGCTCTCTTCCGAAGCGAGAAAGACCACGGCGTGGGCGATGTCTTCGTCCTTGGTGAACCGCCGAAGCGCCATCTCCCGAATGTACTCGTCGAAGACGTCGTCCGGCGTCCAGCCACGCGCGTGGGCCTTCTCGGCGATGATCGTCGTCATCCGGTCCCCCTCCACCACCCCCGGGCAGATCGCGTTGACGTTCACCCCGTAGGGGCCGACCTCGAGGGCGAGGGTTCGGGTCAGTCCTCGCACCGCCCACTTCGACGACGAATAGGCCGCCCGGTACCGATACCCCCGCAGCCCCGACGTGCCGGCGATGTTGATAATTTTCCCGGATCGTTGCTCGATCATCGTGGGCACGACCGCCCGGCAGCAGAGGAACACCCCCTTCAGGTTAACGCTCTGGACCCGGTCCCAGTCCTCCGGGGCGATCTTGTGCAGCGGGGTCTCGATCGGGCCGATGACGCCCGCGGCGTTGACCAGGATGTCGATTCGCCCGAACTCGTCGACCGCACGTCGCGCCAGCGCGGCCACCTGCCGTTCGTCGGAGACATCGGTCGGCACGGACAGGGCGCGGCGGGCCCCCTCACGACGGGCCAGCGTCTCGGCGAGCGCCGTCAGCGGGCCGGGCTCGCGTGCCGCCAGCACAAGATGCGCGCCTTCGGCGGCCAGCGCGGCGCAGATCGCGCTGCCCATCCCCTTGGCCGCACCGGTGACGATCGCCACCCGATCCCCAAGCCTCATGCGCGTCCCCTCCCCCCGCGGTCCGTGAGATAGCCGTTCTCCAGGTCGAGCCGGTGCGCGGCGGGCGGCCGGTCCTGCGGCAGGCCGTAGCCACCCCCCCCGCAGCTCTCCACGACGACGACGTCGCCCCGCACCAGGTCAAGACTCTCCTTTCCCCGCACCGGCCGGCGCTCCCCTCCGCGCTCCAGCGTCACCCGGAAGGGGGCGCCGTCCTCCCCGCCAAAGATTCCCCACGGCGGCACCCGCATCCGCTCGACCATCGTGGTCAGTTCCGCCCGCTCGCCGACCAGGCGGTACGTTCGACGGAGCCCCACCCCGCCGCGGCGTCGGCCCCGGCCGGCGCTGTCCGGGCGCAACGCGCAGCACTCCACGCGCAGCGGATACTCGCTCTCGATGACCTCCACCGGCGTATTCATGACATTGCTCATGTGCACCCGGATCGCGTTCGTGCCGTCGCGCCCCTCGCTTCCTCCCTCCCCCCCCCCATGCACCTCGTACAGCACGAACGGCCGGCCGTCTTCGCGCAGGCCGCTCAGCATCATGAGGCCCGAGGTCCCCGACCCGCCCGCGACCACCCGGTCCGGCAGCGCCGGGGCGAGGGCCCTGAAGATGGCATCGACCACCCGCTGCGAGGTCTCGTGGTTGCCGCCGACGCGCGGCGCGTCGGGGCCGGGGTCGAGGACCGACCCTGCGGGCACCCGGATGGCGAGCGCGCGGTAGCAGCCGTCGTTCACCGGAATCTCGGCGCCGAGCAACGCCCGGATCGCGTAGAGCACCGCCGAGGCGGTGACAAACCGCGTCGCGTTGAGGGGCCCCCGGGCCTGGGGCGCGGTGCCGTCGAAGTCCACGCTCAGCGCGTCCCCGGCGGTGCGCACCGTCACGGCGATCCGCAGCGGCGCGTCGTCGACGCCGTCGTCGTCCAGCCAGTCTTCGCCGCGATACTCGCCCGCCGGCATCTTCGCGATCTCGCCGCGCATCAGCCGATCGGATTCGTCGAGGAATCGGTCGAAGCAGCCCCGCAGGACGTCCGGGCCAAACTGGTCGCAGACGCCCCGCAGGCGGGCCGCGGCCACCGCGTTCGTCGCGTACTGGGCCAGGATGTCACCCTCCCGCTCCTCCCGCCCCCGCACGTTCGAGAGTACGAACTCCATCATCGCCGGATTGGGGCGGCCCCCCTGGAAGAGCGGCAGCGGGGGGATGCAGAGACCCTCCGCATACCGGTCGCGCGCCGACACCACGTAGCTCCCGCGCCGCGCGCCCCCCACGTCCGGCCAATGCGCCAGGTTGATCGCAAACGCCACCAGCTGCCCCCGGTGAAACACCGGCATGATCGCCTTCACATCCGGGAGATGGTTTCCCCCAACCTCGGGGTGATTGGTGAAGTACACGTCGCCCTCGTGCAGCGCGTCGGGCGGCACGCGTCGCAGGAACTCCTTGACGGTAAAGGCCATCACGCCGAGGTGAATGGGAATGTCGTGCCCTTGGGCGATCAGGCGTCCCCGCGCGTCGGTGAGGGCACAGGAGAGATCGCCGGCCTCCTTCAGCACGGGGGAGCGCGCCGACCGCATCAGGATCGCCCGCATCTCCTCGGCGATCGCGTAGACCGCGTGCCGCGCCACCTCGAGGGTCACCGGGTCGATCATGGGGCGGGCTCGACCCAGAGATGCCCCTGGGGGGTGCGCCGGAGGCGCTGCCCCGGGTAGACCACCGTCGTCGACCAGGTATCCGCGACGATCGCGGGGCCGCGCACCTGTCGATCCACACCGAGCGCGGCCCGCGGGACCACGGAGGCCTGGACCCAGCCGTGCCCGTAAAAGTAGGCCCGCCGCCGCCGCGCCGGGGCCTCCGCCGCATCGCCGCCGATCTCGGGGAGCGCCGGGGCCGAGGACGGAACCCCCGCGCTCACCCGCACGTTGATCCCTTCCACCGGTTCATCCGTCGTGTACTCGTAGCGCCGGGCATGCAGCGCGGTAAACCGGCGGCGGATGGCGGCGCCGTCCTCGCCCGCCGTGACCGGCACCTCGATCTCATAGTTCTGCCCCACGTACCGCAGATCCATCGACCGCCGCAGCTCGCAGTCGGCGGCGGAGACTCCCTCGCCTTCCAGCTGGGTCAGCAGTTCGGCCTCGATCTGCCGGAACACCCGCTCCCAGGCGTCGGGGGCGCTGTCACGAAGATGGACCCGTACGGTCCTGACCGCGTCGTACCGCAGATCCGCGACGAGACATCCGTAGGCGGAGAAGGCGCTGGAGTAGCGGGGGATCAACACGCGCGCCATGCCGAGCGTCTGCGCGAGGCGTCCGGCATGGATCGGCCCCGCGCCCCCGTAGGCGATCAGCGCGCAGCCGCGCACGTCGTAACCTCGCTGCACCGACACCGTCCGGATCGCCCGCACCATCGCCGCGTTGGCGATCTCCACGATCCCGGCGGCGGCCTCGGGCGCCGCGAGGCCGAAGGACCGCCCGAGGCGCTCGATGGCGCGGACGGCCCGATCCGGGTCCAGGCGCAGCCCGCCGAAGGCCGCCTCGGGGTCGACGTAGCCCAACACCACACACGCATCGGTGACGGTCGCGTCTTCGCCGCCGCGGCCGTAGCAGGCGGGCCCCGGGACGGCCCCGGCGCTCCGGGGGCCCACGCGCATCGCGCCCGTCGCATCGACCCATACGATCGACCCACCCCCCGCGCCGACGCTCTCGACGGCGAGCGACCGCATCCGCACCGGCTGGCCGTTGAGGCGGCGCTCCGACACCGTCTCGACGCGGCCCTCGCGCAGGAGGCAGACATCGGTCGAGGTTCCTCCCATGTCGAAGGTCACGGCG
>DATEHM010000130.1:0-5373 GCA_035279545.1 bacterium
CCTGATTCAGGCCATCCGGGAGTACCTCGATGAGCACAACAAGCAACCCAAACCGTTTGTGTGGACAGCCAGTGTCGAACAGATCCTGGCCAAGGTCAATCGTTGTAAAGCTATTTTAGAGGCCGCACACTAGGAAGCGCGGTGGAACCTGAGACCGAAGCGGGACAACACGGAAGCTCCTGGTGAGTGAAGTTCCGGGAGGCGGCATTGATTGGCCTCCATCGCGGGAATGGCGAAGGTCGTCGCCTCGGTGTTGTGCCGGCTCCGCGGCCGGCCCCGCCGGATCAGACGGACCCGCCCGTTCCCGCGCTCACCCCGGGGCGGAGTGGTCCGGCGTCAGCCCCGGTATCAGTTCGCCCTTGATCTGGGTGGCGTGCCCGCGGAAGACGGCAACAAGCCTTCCGCGCTGATCGGTGACGGTCACGTCGTACACACCGGACCTACCGCCGCGGTGCCGCTCAACCGCTTCGGCGATGAGGATGTCCCCCTCGTGCGCGGCGGCGGTGAATGTGATCGCGCAGTTGTTCGCCACCGTGACTTTGTTGTAAGAGTTGCAGGCAAAGGCGAACGCGGAATCGGCGAGCGTGAAAATCATCCCGCCGTGGCAGATGAGATGACCGTTGCACATCTCCGGCCGCACTGCCATGCGCAGCTTGGCATAGCCCGGGCCGACCTCGACCACGGCCATGCCAAGGTCGCGGCTCGCCTTGTCCTGCGTCCACATGGCATCGCGGGCGGCTTCAGCGATCTCTTGCGGCCCTGGCTTCTTTGTCATCCGTGTCCTACGCCTCTCCCGCGGTTGAACTCGGGAAACCGCCGCTCCCCGCGGTCCCGTTTCCCGGTGGCTGGTCCCCAGGCGCTCACGGGCCCGCGCCTTCCTGCGGATTCAGGTGGGCGTTCTGGGGCGACCGGGCGGCTTCCTCCGCCGGCACCGCCGCAGCGCGGCGGCGCAGGACACCCCATCGTGTCGCCGGACGCCGGTATGCAGGCAACTGGAAGCGATGCGGGGGATCGCCGCCGCACCGGCGTCCAACGAGGTGGAGATCAGCCCGAGCGGGGAGAGGGCATCGAGGCCCGATCATTTTTCCGTCGTCCACTCTCGGTCTCGGCGATCCCGGGGTGAACCCCCGTCAGGAGGTTCTGCGCCGCAGCGACCCGGCGAAGGATCGCGACCAGCTCCCGCTGTTCTGTCGCGGTCAGGCCGGCGCAGAGCTGCTCTTCGTGGGCGGTGGATGCCTCCATGACCCTGCCGAGCATTCGCCTCCCCTCGCGGGTGAGGAAGCGCGCGTAGGCGCGGCGATCCCTGGACCTGGGACGCCGCTCGAGCAGGCGGCGCTGCTCGAGCGCATCGACCAGCGCGACGATTCGACTCTCCGGGATGCGCATGGCCTTTCCGATCGCGCGCTGCGACCGGCCCTCGGACACGGCAATGTAGCGCAGCAACGCTGGCTGCGCCGTGCCGACACGGTCGCGCAGGTCCGGTTGTGCATCGGCCTGCTCCGTCAGACTCCGCCGATGTTCGCGGCCGGTTCCACCATCCTGCTCGTGACCGGTCTGTACATGGGCCAACGCTGGGGGTTCACACACCCCTGGATCGTTCTTGGATTCGCGGGCCTGGTGGCGATTGGCGTGCTGACCGGTGCCGTGCACGGCCCCCGACTCGCGGCCATTGAGAGGGCCGCCGGGGCTGCGAATGCGGGCCCGACGCCGCCCGCTCTTGGGCACCGCATCGGTGACCCGAGGTTATGGATCTCGATGACGGCGATGAACGGCGCGGCCTTGGGCATCGTCTGGCTCATGGTCACCAAGCCGACGTGGCCCGGAGCCGTGGTCGTCGCTCCTCGCCGCCGGTCTGCTGGGCGCCGGCATCGGCGTGATCCTGGTCCGCGCCGCCCGCGGGGCGTCTCACTCCGCCGCGGGCGCGACCGGAGGCAGATGAGTCACGGGCGCCTGACAACGCGTTGCTTGCGGTGGAGCAATTGGGATTCCCGAGGAGGTGACCGGTGAACCTCAATCACGTCGACCTTCAAGTTTCTGATGTTGACGCCGCGCGCGAGTTCTTCGAGAAGTTCTTCGGCTTGCGCTGCACCTACCAGCGAGCGAAGCAGATCGCGCTGCTCGAGGACGACGCCGGATTCTCGCTCGGCGTAAGCAACCTGCGCGGCGCGCCGCCGGCGGCGTACCCGCCGGATTTCCACGTGGGGTTCGTGCTGGAACGCGCGAGCGACGTACGCGACCTCTATGACCTCGTCAAAGCGGCCGGCGTCGCCATCAAGTTCGATCTGGCAGAGGCCGGACCCAACTTGGCCTTCCAATGCATCGGGCCCGATGGCATTCCGGTCGAAGTACGGTCGCCGCTGGACAAGTGAGTGGGCCGCTCGCTGCGCGCCATCGGGCTCGGTTTGCACATCCATTCGGCGACGTGGGGTGCGGGGTGCTGGGTTGTGCCTCTCGTGGCGAGATTGGCTCCGCGCCAGCTAGGTCGCGGTGTCTGGTACACCTTTTCCGAACATCGGAATCACTGGCCTATTTAGTACGCACCTTGATACGCGCCTTGTCATCGGCGTTGCGCCTATGCTATACTACTCGTGGCTTCAGCTAGGTCCCGTGCCCCAATCTTGACGCTTTCAGGGGAGTGGGTGCGCTACCCACTCTCTCGTTCTTGGAGGCGCCGAAGGCTGGGGCGCACGTTTGCGGGGAGTTTTTTTATGAAACGTCACGAGGTGGCCGAGCAGGTGGCGGTGCTCGCCGGGCCGATTGCGGCCCGTATGGGCATGGAGTTGGTCGACGTGGAGCTGGTCGGCGGCGGGGGTAAACAGACCCTGAGGGTGCTCGTGGACCGGGATGGTCGGGCGGGCGTGGAGGACTGTGCCCGGTTGAGCGAGGCGCTCAGCCGGGAACTGGATCTGTACGATCTGCTCGCGCATTCCTATACACTGGAAGTGGCGTCGCCGGGGCTGGACCGACCGCTCCGTCGGTTGCCTGATTTTGTGCGGTTTTCCGGCCGGACAGCGGCGGTGACGACGGTCGTCCCCCACGAGGGGCAGCGGCGGTTTCGGGGACGGTTGCTTGGCCTCGTGGACGGGCGCGTCTCGCTCCGGTTGGAGGATGGCAGGGAGATCCGCCTGGCGGAGGAGGAGATCGCCCAGGCGAGGCTCGTAGTGGAGATGTCAGATTTGCGTGAAGACTTCAGGCGGTCCAGGGCGGCCTCCACTGCGCCCTCCCGAACGGCTTCGGTGGGGGGCGAGCAAGCGCGCGCGCCCGAGGGCGAGCGGGGTGGGCCGGCAAAAGGGCGCCGGAACGCTGGGGGTGAGTGGTGTAGTGAATAACACCGAGCTCATCAAGGCGATCAAACAATTGGAAGAGGAAAAGAGTCTCAGCAAGGACGTCCTCATCGAAGCGATCGAGGCGGCCCTTCTGTCGGCGTATAAGAAAAACTTCGGGTCCGCCGCCCAGAACATCCGGGTCGAACTGGACCGCGAAACGGGCGAGCAGCACGTGTTCAGCGTCCGGACGATCGTCGAATCGGTGGCCGATCCGAACACCGAGATCCCCATGGCCGAAGCGCGGGGGTGGGATGCCGAGGTCCAGGTGGGCGACACCGTCGAGGTGGAAGTGACCCCCAAGGACTTCGGCCGGATCGCCGCCCAGACCGCGAAGCAGGTGATCGTTCAGCGCATCCGCGAAGCCGAGCGAGACGTGGTGTACAAGGAGTTTCGCGATCGGGAGGGTGACATCGTCACCGGCACGGTCCAACGCGTGGAACGGCGGAACGTCTACATGGACCTCGGCCGGATCGAGGCCGTGCTCCCTCCGACCGAGCAGGTGCCGCGGGAAGGGTACCGGCAAAACGACCGGGTGAAGGCCTACGTGGTCGAGGTGAAGCAAGGTAATCGGGGACCGCAGATCGTCGTCTCGCGCACCCACCCGGGGCTGCTGAAGCGGTTGTTCGAGATCGAGGTGCCGGAGATCTACGAGGGAATCGTCGAGATCAAAGCGATCGCGCGCGAGGCCGGGGCGCGGAGTAAGGTCGCGGTGATTTCCCGCGACCGGAATGTCGATGCGGTCGGGTCGTGCGTAGGACCGAAGGGATCCCGGGTGCAGTCGATCGTGGACGAGCTGCGAGGTGAAAAGATCGACATCGTCCCGTGGGCCAGCGACTCCGCGATCTTTGTGGCGAGCGCCCTGAGCCCCGCGAAGGTGATCCGGGTTGAGATCAGTGAGGAGACCAAGACGGCCCTGGTGATCGTGCCGGACAACCAGCTGTCGCTGGCCATCGGCAAAGAAGGCCAGAACGCGCGGCTGGCGGCGAAGCTGACCGGGTGGCGGATTGATATCAAGAGCGAATCGCAAATCAAGGAGCTGGAGGCTCGGAAGATTTTTGCGGACCTCCCCGCGGAGGAGGAACCGGTCACACCCGAAGATGGGGTGACCACCCCGGCGGCGGACGCGCCGGCTCCGGAGGGGGCGATCCCCGCCGGCGGGGATGCCCCGGTGGTGGAAAGCGTTGCCCGGGTCGAGGAGAAGACCCCCGTCGGCGGGGACGCCCCGGTGGTGGAAAGCGTTGCCCCGGTCGAGGGGGAAACCCCCGTCGGCGGGGACGCCCCGGTGGTGGAGAGCATCGCCCGGGTCGAGGAGAAGACGGTCGCGGAGTGAGCAAATGGCGAAGGTACGGCGACTCCCGGAGCGACAGTGCGTGGCCTGCGGCCAGGTGCGCGCGAAGCGGGACCTCGTGCGGGTAGTCCGAACCGCGGCGGGGGACGTGCGGGTCGATCCGACCGGGAAGCTGTCCGGACGCGGGGCATATGTATGCCCGGACGCGTCATGCATCGAGCGCGCCGTGCACGAGGGGAAACTCGCACGGATGCTCGAGCGCGAGATTCCCGCAGAGGTGGCTCAAGGGTTGCGGGGGGCACCGCAGCGTTCGGCGACCCCGCGACCCCCTGTGCTGCACCGGATCCCTCTGGCCCAAGCCGCGGAGCTGTTCGGCGAGAAGCCCTCGCGGAAGCCGGGAGCGCCCTAGGCGCATGGAGGCGTATCGTGAAGGTTCATGAACTCGCCCGGGAACTGGGGCTGACCAGCAAAGACCTCATCGCCAAGCTGGAGGCCCTGAAGGTCCCGGTGCGCAACCACATGAGCGTCCTCGACGACCCGGTCGCCGAGCGCCTCCGCAAGGCCCACGCCGGGGGCGGGGAGTCTCAGGCAGGCGCCGTGGGCACCTCGGCGGGGGGGCACGAGGTCCGCGGCACGGCCACGGCGGTGGATGCGGAGAAGGTGCGCCAGAGCGCCTTTCTTCAGGCGAGTTACGGATCGGAGATCAAAGGCGTCCGCGTTATCCGCGCCCCCCGGGTAGAGACGGCGCCGGCCGCCCCG
>DATEHM010000131.1:0-5745 GCA_035279545.1 bacterium
CCGCGCGGGCGGGGGTCCCGCCCACCCGCCGCAGCGTGGTCTCCACGTGCTCGGCGGCGGTGCGCAACCGCTCCGCGCCGCGCGTCGCCGCCTCCAGCGACTCCTCGGTCCACATCGCCGGGCTGCGGTAGTGGGAGGAGAAGACAAATACGCGGATGGCGTCGGGGTGGTACCGCTTGAGGGCCTCCTCGATCGTCACGATGTTCCCGAGATGGCGGGTCATCTTCTCCTGCCCATCGGAGAGGCGAAGGAGGCCGTTGTGGATCCAGAACCGGGCGAACGGGGCCTTACCCGTGTACGCCTCCGACTGGGCGATCTCGTTCTCGTGGTGCGGGAAGATGACGTCCTGCCCTCCGCCGTGGAGGTCGAGTTGATCGCCGAGGAAGGAGATGGACATCGCCGAGCACTCGATGTGCCATCCCGGCCGGCCGGGCCCCCAGGGACTGTCCCAAGAGGGCTCCCCGGGTTTCGCCGCCTTCCACAGGACGAAGTCCATCGGGTGCTCCTTCCGGGGGTCCACCTCGATTCTGGCGCCGGCCTGCATTTCGTCGAGCGATCGGCCGGAGAGCCGCCCGTAGGCCGGAAACGCCGTCACCCGGAAAAAGACGTCCCCTTCGACCGCGTACGCCATTTCCCGGTCGACGAGGCCCCGGATCATCTCCAGCATCTTGGGGATGACCTCCGTGGCCCGGGGATAATGGTCGGCCCGGCGGACGCCCAGCTGATCCATCTCGGCAAGGAATCGCGCGGCGTACCGCACGGCCAGGTCCGCCACCGTCGTCCCCTGCTCCCTGGCCGCCTCGATGATGCGGTCCTCGATGTCGGTGAAATTCTGGACGTGCTTCACCCGGTAGCCCCGGTACTCCAAATACCGGTGGATCACATCGAACACAAGGAAGGAGAGCGCGTGACCGACGTGGGACGGCCCGTAGAGGTTGGGGCCGCAGACGTACATGCGGACCTCGCCCGCGTGCAGGGGGGTGAACTCCTCGACCCGTCGGGTGAGGGTGATGTAGATCCGCAGCGCCATCGGCCGCCCCGGCTAAAATAGCGGCCGGTGCACGGGCACGGCCGCGAGCTCGGCGATGAGTTCCCATCGACCCCGCGTCCGCCAGGTCCAGGGGTCCATGTCGGAGACGCGGTGGAGGTCGAAGCACCCCCGGTCCGCGAGCACCCGCAGGTACGCTTCGCCGCGCTCCCACCGCCGCTCCAGGATCCGGATGATGCGGTAGAAGACGGATCCCCTCCAGAACCCCGTGGGTCGGGACCGCAGGCCCTCCGGGTCGGTCTCGACCACGATCGGCTCGCAGAGCGCCCGGCGCTCGATCAGGACCAGGTGGGTGTGCGGGGACCGGGGTCCCGCCCCCTCCGGCCGCGTCCGAAACGTCATCGCGACCCACCCCTCTCCGAAGCCGGCAGCGCCTCTACACTGGCCACCGCCTGCGCCGCGATCCCCTCTTCCCGGCCGATCGCCCCCAGTCCCTCCATCGTCGTGGCCTTGACGTTGACGCTGCCCGCGGGCAGGTCGAGGACCCCGCCGATCGCCGTCCGCATCGCCGGCACGTGTGGGGCCAGCCGGGGGGCCTCGGCGAGCACGACGACATCGACGTGGACGGGCCGCCACCCCGCCCCCCGGAGCAGCGTGCGGACCTTCGCCAGGAGCGCCAGGCTGTTCGCGTCCCTGTAGGTGGGGTCGGTCGGCGGGAAGTGGTGCCCGATGTCCCCGCAGCCCGCCGCGCCGAGCAGTGCGTCCATCACCGCGTGCACGATCACATCCGCATCCGAGTGCCCGAGCAACCCTCGGGGGTGCGGGATCTCCACCCCGCCGAGCACGAGGCGGCGTCCGTCCCCGAACCGGTGCACGTCGAACCCAACGCCGACGCGGGGCGCGCGCGCGGCATCCCCCTCGCCCCCGAGCAGCGCCGCGGCGAGCCGCAGATCCTCCGGCACGGTCACCTTCAGGTTGGTGGGGTCTCCGGGCACGAGCCTCACCCGGCTCCCCAACCGTTCGACCAGCACCGCATCGTCCGTGCCGTGGAACCCCTCCCGCGCCGCCACCTCGTGCGCCCGCTCCAGGAGCGGGCGGCGAAAGGCCTGGGGCGTTTGGATCCGGTACAGGAAGGCCCGATCGAGGGTCTCCCGAACCCACTCCCCCTCGCCCCGCTTCACCGTCTCGCCGATCGGCAGCGCGGCCGTCGCCGACCCGTCGCGGGCCGCCGCCGCGATCACCGCCATGGCCAGCGCGCGGGAGAGGAACGGCCGGGCGCCGTCGTGGACGAGGACGAGATCCGGACCTGACGGAAGCGCCCACAGGCCGCGGGCCACGGAGGCCTGCCGGTCGGCCCCTCCCGGCACTACCGCGGTGACCTTGGTCAATTTCGCCCGCCGCGCCATCTCCGAGACGGTGCCCACCGCCTCGGGGGGGACCACCACGGCGATCGCCTCGATCTCCGAAACGTCCTGCAGGGTGGCCAGCGCGTACTGCATGAGGGGCCGTCCGCGCAGCACCACGAGCGATTTCGGGGTGGCCCCGCCCAACCGCTCGCCGCGCCCGGCCGCCGGGATCACGGCCGCCGCCCGAACCCCTCCGCTCATCGACCGGCGCCGTCCTTCTCCAGCGCCTTCGGGCGCACGAAGATCATTCGCCCGGCAACGGTCTGTAGGACGCTGGTCACGATCGTTTCCAGGGTCTCGCCGATGTGCCGCTTGCCGCCCTCGACCACGATCATCGTCCCATCGTCCAGGTACCCCACGCCCTGGCCGGCCTCCTTGCCGTCTTTGATGATGTGGACGGACAGCTCCTCGCCCGGGATCATCACCGGCTTGATCGCGTTCGCCAGCTCGTTGACATTGAGCACCCGGACGCCCTGGAGCTCGGCGATCTTATTCAGGTTGTAGTCGTTGGTGACGATCCAGGCCCCCGTCGCGCGGGCCACCCGGACGAGCTGCGCGTCCACCTGGCCGGTGGCGAACTCGTCGCCCTCATCGTAGATCTGCACCCCCTGCTTGTCCCGCTGCATCCGGTTGAGGATGTCGAGCCCCCGCCGCCCCCGGTTCCGCCGGATCTGATCGCTGGCGTCGGCGATCCGCTGGAGTTCGGCGAGCACCGACCGGGGGACCAGCAGCGGTCCCTCAAGGAATCCGGTCTGCGCGATGTCCGCGATCCGCCCGTCGATGATCACGCTCGTGTCCAGCAGCTTGGGGATGCTGCTCAGCCGAAGCCGCCGGTCGCGCCCCCCCAGCCGCTCGGCGAGCCGGGGAAAGGCGGCGAGAAAGTCCTCCCGCCGCTGGATGCCAAGATGAAGGCCCAGGTATCCGAAGACGAGCACGGTGGTGAGCGGGATGATGTAGGGGCCGATGATCGGTACGCGCAGGAGCGGAATGCTGACCAGAAACGCGATCAACAGCCCCAGGATGAGCCCGCCGGCGCCGGCGAAGACATCCCGCAGCGGGACCCCGCTGAGGTGGTGCAAGATCCACGTCATCGTGGTCACAAACCAGCCCCGCAGCGGAGGCGCGACCAGCCAGCCGACCAGCGCGCCGAGCAGCGCCCCGGCTGCGTGCGCCCCCGCCTGCCCGCCCGGCAAATGCGCTCCGCCGCGCACCATCTCGCGGTACACGAAGTCGGCGATCTGATAGCCGATGACGGAGCCGAATATGAGGCCGATCGCTCGAACGAATCGAATCATCGCCGTCCACCGATGTCGAAAACTCGCACAGCACTCGCGGGTAGTGCAGGGACGGTTCATTATACCACGCGCATTCGCCGCACGAGAACCACGCCGAGCGCCGACGACGGATGATCGGGGGCCGCCGCGGGCGGTTTTCCTTGACACGCGCGCAACCACGTTCCTATAATTGGGCCGTCGTCGCACGGGGATCCGGAAGGGGGCGGGCAGCGGATGAAAGAAACACAGCCGTCTTTCCAGGACCAGGTCGATGCGTATCTGATCCGCCACCGCAGCATACTCGACGTCCTGAGCAAGTTGCAAGAATCCGCCGCCCGCGTGAACCGCGCCGTCGTCAAGGCCGTGACCACATGCGGCTGCATTTCGATCGACGCGAGCAAGCAGCAGTTCCCCGCTGAAGTCAGCCTCGCCGAGATCCGCGGCTACATCGAGACCCATCTCATCGGCGCGCTGTGCGACCGGTGCCGCGAGACGCTTGAAACCGAGATCGGGGCCTCGCTCTTTTACACCGCCGGCCTGTGCAGCCTGCTCGAGCTCCAGTTGGACCAGATCCAGGAGAAGCAGCACAGCCGGATCAAGACGCTCGGTATCTTCAACCTCACCTAATCGTCCGGCCGTCCGCGCGCGCGGCACGCCCTGGCGGTCGGGCGCGGGTCATCCCACCAGCAGGTCAAGGGCTTCCCGGATGTGGGCCACGCCGACGAGCTCCACGCCCGCGGGCTCGTCGACCCCGGTGAGGTTCGCCTTCGGAAGGATCATCCGCCGGAACCCGAGTTTCGCCGCCTCGGCGATCCGGCCGCCGATCCGGCTCACCGCCCGCACCTCGCCGCCGAGCCCCACCTCGCCCACCACGACGGTCCCGGGATCCGTCGGACGCTCGCGGTGGGAGCTGGCGACGGCCGCCGCCACCCCCAGGTCCACCGCCGGCTCGTCCACCCGCACGCCCCCGGCGACGCTGACGTAGACGTCGAAAGTCGCCAGGTGTAGCCCCGCGCGCTTCTCCAGGACGGCCAAGAGCAGAAGCATCCGGTTGGTGTCGACGCCGGCGGCCGTCCGCCGGGGGAAACCGAATGGGGTCCGGGTGACGAGCGCCTGCATCTCCAGCAGCAGCGGCCGCGACCCCTCCACCGCGCAGACCACAACCGACCCCGGGGCGTCGAGCGGCCGCTCGGACAGGAACAGCGCCGACGGATCCGAGACCTCGGTCAGCCCTCGGCCGCTCATGGCGAAGATGCCGATCTCGTTGGTAGACCCGAAGCGGTTCTTCGTCACCCGGAGCAGCCGATAGGCGTGGTGGCGCTCCCCCTCAAAGTAGAGCACGGTGTCCACCATGTGCTCCAGCACTCGCGGGCCGGCGATCGCGCCTTCCTTGGTGACGTGGCCGACAATGAGCACGGCGGGCCCCCCCTCCGCCTTGGCCACCCGCAGCAGATCGCCCGTGCACTCCCGGATCTGGCCCACGCTGCCCGGCGCGGCCGGCAGGTCGGGACGATAGACGGTCTGGATGGAATCGATCACCAGGAGGCTGGGCGCGACTTGGGCCACCTGCGCCCCGATCTCCTCGAGGTTGGTCTCGGCGAGGACCAGGAGGCGCGGCGCGTCCACCCCCAGGCGCGCCGCCCGCATCTTGGTCTGGCGGACCGACTCCTCCCCCGAGACATAGAGCACGGTGCGGGCCGCCGCGAGGCGCTGGGCCACCTGCAGCGCCAGCGTCGATTTGCCGATCCCCGGATCGCCGCCGAGCAGCACCAGCGACCCCGGCACGAGCCCGCCGCCGAGGACGCGATCGATCTCGCCGATCCCCACCTCCAGCCGGGATTCGTGGTCGAGCGCCACCTCCGCGATTGGCGTGGGGGCCCCGGCGGGGCCGGTGCGGAGGCGCGCGGCGCGGCCGGGGGGCTGAGCGATCGGCTCCTCCACGAGCGTGTTCCACGCGTCGCAGGCCGGGCAGCGGCCGAGCCATTTGGCGGACTCGTACCCGCACTCCTGGCAGACGTAGACGACACGTCCCCCGCCCCCTGCGCCGCCGTCCCTGCGCCGCTTCACCGCCGCCCCC
>DATEHM010000132.1:0-10402 GCA_035279545.1 bacterium
GTGCGTTGCGCGCCGGGAGCCCCGCCTTACGAGATCGGCCACCGCGGGGCGACCGCGACCCCGGCGCGGCGCAGGAGGGACGCGGCGTGGCGGCGGGCGTCCCGGATGATCTCCGTTTCGTCCATCGTCAGCAGCCGCGACTCCCGCACCAGCCACCGGCCGTCCACCATCACGTCGGAGACATCTCCGCCGGCGGCGGCGTAGACGAGGGTGCTGACGGGGTTGGGATTGGGCGTGAGGTGAAGCCGATGCAGGGCGAAGATCGCCAGATCGGCCTTCTTGCCCGGCTCGAGCGAGCCGATGTCCCGCTCAAGCCCGAGCGCCCGGGCGCCGCCTAAGGTGGCCATCTCCAGGACCTGCTCGGCGGGCACGGCCAAGGGATCCTCCCGCACGCCCTTGTGCAGGCAGGCGGCCAGCTTCATCTCGCGCACGAGGTCGTAAGTGTTGTTGCTCGGCCCCCCGTCGCAGCCCAGGGCCACGTTCACCCCGGCGCTGAGGAGCGCCGGGACCGGGCAGATGCCGGATCCCAGTTTGGTGTTGGAGTGGGGGTTGTGCGACACGTGGGTGCCGGTCCGGGCCAGCGTCCGAATCTCCCCGTCGCTGATCCAGACCATGTGGACGAGGACCACGTGCGGCCCGACCAGCCCTACCTCTTCCGCAAACTCGACGGGAAGACGCCCGTAGGTGCCCTGGAGGAATTCACGGTCCTGCCGGACTTCGGCGAGGTGCATCGTGATCCCGAGCCCGTGCGCCCGGGCGAGGCGGGCGATCTCCCGGTACAGCTCCGGGGTCACGGCGCCGGGGGTGCGGGGACCGAACCAGACGCGGATCCGGCCGTCCGCCGCCCCCTGCCAGCGGCGGTGCATCTCCAGGGTCCCCGCCAGCCCCGTCTCCCGATCCTCGATCATCCCTGGGTGCATCGGGAACGCGGCGTTCGCGTACCGAGGGGTATCCATGACGATCTTCGCCAGGGTCGCCCGGATGCCGCTCTGGCGCGCCGCCTCGGCGATGCCGTCGAACCCGTACCGGTGCGCCAGCATCGATTCGAGGAACGTCGTCGTCCCCGACCGGAGCATCTCGGCGATACAGAGCCGGGCGCTGACCCGTCCATCGTCCTCGCTGAAATGCCCCTGCAGCACCCAGACGCGGTCGCAGAGCCACTCGATCAGCGCCCGGTCGTCCGCGCAGCCGCGGATGAGGGCCTGCGCCAGATGGACGTGCGTGTCCACGAGCCCGGGGGTGATCAGGTGATCGGCAAACCGGTGCACCGGCTCGGCGGGATGCCGCGCCTGGAGGTCCGCGGCCTTGCCGACCTCGACGATGCGGTCGGCCCGGACCAGCACCGCGCCGTCGGCAAGGATCCGCCGGCCGGGGTCCATCGTGATCACCACGCCACCGGCGACGATCACGCCGGCGCCCCCGTAGAGGCCCCGTTGCCGCCCGGCCCCGGTGGAGCAGGGGAGGACAGGGGGAACAGCCTCCCGGGCCCCGCTACTTGGCCGGGATCGTCCCGACCACGCCCTGGACGAACCAGTTCAGGGAGAGCTGGGCGCTGTCGCCGAGCGCGCCGCCGGCGGAGATGCGGGTGGTGCCGCCCTGATCCTTGATCGGCCCGGCGAACTCGTTGAACTTCCCCGCGATGATGGCCTGGCGTTTCGCCATCACCTTGGCCCTCACCGCCGCCGGAACCATCGGGCCGAGCGGCGCGATGTCGACGACCCCCTTGTCCATCCCCCACCAGAGATCGGTGCCCTTGAAGGTGCCCGCCTCGACCTGCTGGGTGATGTACACGTACATGGGGCCCCAGTTCCAGACGGGGGAGGTGAGGAAGGCCTTTGGTCCAAACTTGCTCATATCCGAGTTGTAGCCCACCGCGTACTTGCCCGCGGCGGCCGCCGCCTGCACCGTCGCGGCGGAATCCTGGTGTTGGGTGAGGACGTCCGCGCCGACGCTGAGAAGGCTGTCCGCGGCCTCCTTCTCCTGGGCGGGGTCGTACCAGGTGTTGGACCAGACGACGTGCACCGTCGCCTTGGGGTTCGCGGCGCGCACGCCGAGGGTGAACGCATCGATGCCCCTCACCACCTCGGGGATGGGATGCGCCGCGACGTAGCCGATGATGTTCGACTTGGTCATCGACCCGGCGACGAGCCCGGTCAGGTAGCGCGGCTGCTCGATCCGCCCGAACGCGGTCATCAAGTTCTCGGCCCGCTTGAACCCGGAGATGTGGACGAAATCCACGTGTGGAAACTCTGAGGCGACCTTGACCATCGGATCCATGTAGCCGAACGAGGTGCCGATGATCAGTTTATATCCCTTGCGGGCCAGGTCGGTGAAGACCCGCTCGGAGTCCGCCCCCTCTGGAACGCTCTCCACCTTGGTGGTCGTGACGTTGGTGTCGTGGCGCTCCAGGTACAGCCGGCCCTGATCGTGCGCGTAGGTCCAGCCCGCGTCGCCCACGGGGCCCACGTAGACAAAGGCGACCTTCAGTTTCTCGGCGCCGGGCGCCGGCCCGGTCGACATCGTCACCGCCAGCAGTCCGACAAGCAGCACGCCGATCAGCCGCCCCCACCCGCTCATGCCTCTCCTCCTCGGATCGAGATCGTCCACGTCGCCGATGCCATCGCTTCGGCGCCGGTCCCCTACGAGGTTCGCCTCTGGACGGCCGAGCCCTGCCAGGAGCGCCCCGCTCACCCCGACCGGCTGTAGGGCACGCTCAGCGCCGCGGGGGCGCCCAGGCGCTTGCGGGCCGTCTCCTGGGTGGCGACCACGAGGACCGCGATTGTGAAGAGGTACGGGGTCATGAGCAGAAGATAGGTGGGGAGGGTGGTCCCGGTGGCCTGAATGTGCAGCTGCAGGGCGTTCACCCCCCCAAAGAGATAGGCCCCCGCGACCGCGCGGAGGGGGTCCCAGGTCGCGAAGATCACGAGCGCGACCGCGATCCAGCCTCGCCCGGCCGTCATGTTCTCGATCCACATGCTGGTGTAGGCGGTGGACAGGAAGGTACCGCCGAGGCCGGCCAGGATCCCCCCGACGGCCACGCACGCGTACCGCGTGCGCGCCACGTCGATCCCCATCGCGTCGGCGGCCTCGGGGCGCTCGCCCACCGCCCGGATCTCCAGCCCCCAGCGGGTGCGGTACAGGACGTACCAGGCCGTGGGGACGATGACGTAGCTGAGGTAGACCAGCGCGTCCTGCTGAAAGAGTGCCGGCCCGAGGACGGGGATTCGGTCCAGGAACGGCAGCGCGGCGGGCTGGAACCCGGCGGCGGGCACGCCGACGTACCCCTTGCCCAAGAACGCGGAGAGCCCGGTGCCAAAGATGGTGAGGGCCAGCCCGCTCGCCACCTGATTGGCGCGGAGGGTGATGCTGAGAAATGCGTGAATCAGGCTGAGGCCCCCTCCCACCGCCCCGGCGGCGGCCGCTCCGGCCCAGGGGTTCCCCGTGCGAGATGTGACGATGAACCCCGCGAGCGCCCCGACGAGCATCATCCCCTCGACCCCGAGGTTGAGGATCCCCGCCCGCTCGGCGATGATCTCGCCCAACGTGCCGAACAACACGGGCGTCCCCGCCCGCACCGCCGCGGCGAGGACGGCCACCGTTACCGGGCCCATCGCGGTGCCCCCGGGCGGACGCGCCCGGCCCCGTGCCGTCCGATGACGATGCGGGACCCGATGAGCACCTCGCCTCCCAGCACGAAGAAGAAGATGAGCCCCTGCAGCATGTTGACCATCGCGATGGGCAGCCCGAGCGATATCTGCAGCGCATCCCCACCGAGGAAGAGGCCCCCCAGCAGGATCGACACGAGCAGCACCGCGAGCGGGCTCAGCCTCGCCAGCCAGGCCACGATGATCGCGGTGTACCCGTATCCGGGAGAGAGGCCCTGCTGCAGCCGCCCGGCGATCGCCGAGGCCTCTCCCACCCCCGCGAGTCCGGCCAGCGCCCCCGCGGCTCCCATGACGAGGAGGGTGTTGCGGACCAAACTGATCCCGGCGCAGCGCGCGGCGTCGGGGTTGTCGCCGATCACGCGGATCTCCAGGCCCCAGCGGGTGCGGTTGAGCACGAGCCACACCACCCCTACGGCCAGGAGGGCGAGCAGGAGGCCGAGGTGGACTCGCGTCCCGGGGATCAGCACCGGGAGCTTCGCCGCGGGGGGGAAGGTCGCGGACAGCGGGAACCCGCGGTTGGCGGGATCCCGCCACGGCCCGTAGATCAGGTAGTCCACCCAGAGCAGCGCCACGTAGTTGAGCAGCAGGGTGGTGATCGTCTCGTTCACGTTGAGCCAGGCGCGCAGGGCGGCGGGCACGAGGCACCAGGCGGCCCCGGCCGCCATCCCGGCCAAGAGCACCGCGGGAATGGCCATCGGGGAGTGCCCCAGCGGCGTGAACAGCGCCACGTAGCTCGCGCCGATCGCGCCGAGCTGGAGCTGGCCTTCCGCCCCGATGTTCCACAGCTTCATCCGTGCGGGGAGGAGCACGGCCAGCCCCGCCAGGATGAGCGGGGTGGCCTTCACGAGCGTCTCGGTCAGGCCGAACACACTGCCGAACGGCTCGCTCAGCAGATCCCCGTAGGCGACGAGGGGGTTGACCCCGGCGAGGCCGAGGACGATCCCCCCGGCGATGAAGGCCGCCAGGATGGAGAGCACGGGCACCGCCCAGGCCGCCCAGCCGACTTGGCGCGCGCGGGGCTCCAACGAGATCACGCCGGGTCCTCCCCCCGCACACCGGCCATCATCAGGCCCAGCGCCTCGACGGTCACGTCGCCGGCGCGGACGGTACCGACGAGCTCCCCGGCGCAGATGACCGCGATCCGATCGCTCAGCAGCAGAATCTCATCGAGATCCTCGGAGATCAGCAACACCGCCGCCCCCGCCCGGCGCTGGGTTAAGAGCATCTGTTGCACGGTCTCCGTCGCCCCGACGTCCAGCCCCCGCGTCGGGTGAAAGGCCAGGATGAGCCGGGGCCGATTCGCGATCTCGCGAGCCAGGATCAGCCGCTGGAGGTTCCCGCCCGAGAGCGTGCCGGCGGGGGTCCGCGGATCGGGGGTGCGGATGCCGAACTGCGCGATCAGCCCGCTGGCGTGGCGTCGGATCGCGCGGCGGTCGAGCAACGGCCCCCGGCCGAACTCCGGCGCCCGGTAGTCCTTGAGCAGCAGGTTGTCCTCAACGCTCAGGTTCGGCGCCACGCCCATCGCCAGCCGGTCCTCGGGGATGTGCCCCACGCCGCTGCGGAGAACCTCCGAGACGGTGGCGTGGGTGCGGTCGCGCCCGTCGATGCGGACACGCCCGCCCGTCGGGCGACGCAACCCCGCGACGATCTCCCCGAGCTCACGCTGCCCGTTCCCCGCGACCCCGGCGACGCCCACGATCTCGCCGGCGTGCACGGCGAGGGAGATCCCGCGGAGGGCGGGGAGCGCGCGGTCGTTCAGCGCCCGGAGGTCCTCCACCGCCAACACCTCCGGTCCGATCGGGACGGCGTCGCGCGTCAGCTGATCGCACGACTCGCGGCCGACCATCATCCGCGCCAGCGACTTGGGGGTGGTCCGCGCGGTCTCCACCGTGGCGACGTGCCGCCCGCCGCGCAGCACCGTGACCCGATCGGCCACCGCCCTGACCTCCGAGAGCTTGTGGGTGATGATGACGACCGCCCGGCCCTCGCCGCGCAGGCGGCGGAGCGTGGTGAAGAGATCGCGCGCCTCCCGCGGGGTGAGCACCGCGGTGGGCTCATCGAGAATCAAGATCTCGGCCCGACGCGCCAGGAGTTTGAGGATCTCGACGCGTTGCTGCTCCCCCACGCTCAACTGCCAGACCCGCGCCTCCGGCTCGACCGCCATCCCGTACCGCCCGGCGAGTGCCCGGATCTGGGCGGAGGCCTCCCGCTGGGCGAGGCGGAGCCCGGTGTGGGGAAGGCTGAGCAGGACGTTTTCCGTCACGGAGAGGGATGGGATGAGCATGAACTGCTGAAAGACCATCCCGAGGCCGCTCGCCAGGGCGTCGCGCGGAGATCGAAACCGCACCGGCATGCCCCGGATGCGCACCTCCCCCGCGTCCGGTTGGTAAAAGCCGTAGAGGATCTTCATCAAGGTGGACTTCCCCGCCCCGTTCTCGCCGAGCAGGGCATGGATCTCCCCCGGCGCGAGCGCAAAGTCCACGGCGTCGTTGGCGACCAACCCGGGGAACCGCTTCGTGATCCCCCGCATCTCCACGGCCAAGGGGGGTGGGGTCATATGGGGGTCCGGTCTTCTGTGGCGCGGTTTCCTTCTCCTCGTCGGCGGCGGTCCGGACCGTCCTCCCTGAGGGGAGGAACGGCTTCCCGGCCTATGGAACCCTACGACACCGGGCGTGCGCCGGGCATCACCGAGGGGCCCCGGATGGAGGCGTCAATCATGGAAAACCCACGTGATCGCAGCCCGCGTCGGGGAGCGTTGAGCCGCCGGCAGCTTCTCGGGACCAGCCTGGCGTTGGGCGGAGGGCTGGCCGGTCTGGAAGCGCTTGGCGCCGGTCGCCTGGTGCTGCCCGCGGCGCGCGCGGCCGCGCAGCCGAAGCCGGGGGGGACACTCATCGCCGCCCAGGAGGTCGACCCGGTGAGTTTGGATCCGCACACCAACTCCAACTTCTCGGCGGTGCAGGGCTACGAGCACATCTACGAGAGCCTCACCGGCTACGACGAGAAGACGTCGATCGTCCCCGCGCTGGCCCAGAAGTGGGAGATCCAAAACGGCGGCAAGACGTATCTCTTCCACCTCCGCCCCAACGTCAAGTTTCACAACGGCCAAACGATGACGGCGGAGGACGTGAAGTACAGCATCGATCGCGTGCTGGATCCCAAAACCGCCTCCCCGTGGCGGAGCTGGTTCGATTCGATCCAAGAGGTGAAGATCGTTGACCCCCTCACCATCCAGATCACTCTGAAAGATGCCTATCCCGGCCTGCTGGGATCGTTCGCCGGGATGCGCGCGTCGGGGATCATGCCCAAGGGCCTAGCCGAGCGGGAGAACCTCAAGATCAAGGCGATCGGCACGGGGCCGTTCAAGCTGGTCGAGTTCGTCCCCCAGGACCACATCACGTACGCGCGCCACACGGACTACTGGGACAAGCCGCTGCCCTACCTGAACGGCATGACCTTCAAGATCCTCACCGAGGAGAACGCGCGCCTTGCGGCGCTGCGGGCCGGACAGATCCAGTACGCGGCGGTGACCGCGCAGGGGGAAGCGCAGCTTAAGGGGGCCCCAGGGATCGGGGTGCTGAAGAGCCCCAACGCCTGGGTGTCGCTCCACTACATCAACGTGTCGCAGAAACCGCTCAACGATGCCCGGGTCCGCCGGGCGATGCGGATGGCGGTCGACACGAACGAGGTGATCCAAAAGGCCGTCTACGGCGCCGGCGTGCCCTCGGGCCCGGTGCCCACGGGGTACGGGGACTGGTACCTCGATCCGAAGCTGTTGCCCTATAACAAACCGGACGTCGAGGGCGCCAAGAAACTCCTCGCCGAGGCCGGCTACCCGAACGGCGGGTTCAAGATCGAGATCAAATGCTCCCCCCAGTACCCCGAGTTTGTCGCCACCACGCTGATCGTGCAGAACTCCCTCAAGAAGCTCGGGATCGATGTGCAGGTGGTGCAGCAGGAGTGGGGGACGTTCGTCAGCGATCACGCCACCGAGCTCAAGACCGGCGGGAAAGAAGGCGGAGAGATCTTTGCCTCGGCCAATACGTTTCGCCCCGATCCCGACGGCTACATCTACCCGTACTTCCATTCGGCGGGAACGATCAACGATGGGGGGTACCGGAACGCGAAGCTGGATCCGCTCATGCAGCAGGCGCGCTCCATTTTCAACCACGATCAGCGCCGCAGCCTGTACGTCGAGATTCAGCGCACCCTCCTCGACGACTCGCCCAACTGGTGGTGGTACGCGAAGTTCAACATCGAGGCGGTGTCCAGCAAACTGCAGGGATACACCCAGTCGTTCACGGGGCGGCGCATCTTCCTCAAGAAGGCCTGGCTCGGCTAAGGGGGCGGCGGGGGCTGGGATCTGGACGGGCGCGGTCGACCTTCCTCACGACCACCGCCGCCATCCCTCCGCGAAGATGCGGCGGTGGGTCGCTTGACCGGCGGCGGCCGGTGCATTCACCATGGCGGCGGGGAGGACGCGGCCGCAGGGACCCCCAGCGGTTGGGGGGCGCCACCGCCGTCTCCGGCAGATCAGGATCGCCGGCTGAGGTCGCCACTGGCAAGACCCGGCACCGATCGGGGAAGCTCTGGGGGCGCAGGGGCGGCGTGACGAATCCCCGCACCGCGTAACCCGGCGGAGCATCGATGCGGTATCTCCTCCGACGCTTGCTGTGGACGATCGCCGCGCTATTGGGGGTGTCGCTACTCATCTTCGTGCTGATCCGGCTGCTGCCGGGCACGATCGTCGAGATCATGGCCGGGACCGAAGGGCAGCTCAGCGCGGAACAGCAACGGGCCATGCTGCACACCTTTGGCCTGGACAAGCCGCTCCCGGTCCAGTACGCGCTGTGGGTGTGGAACATGCTGCACGGAAACTTCGGATGGTCGTTCCGCACCAGCCAGCCCGTCGCTGGCCTCCTGGTCTCCCGGCTGCCGATCACGATCGAGCTCGCGGTGCTCACCGTGGCCTGCGTCACCGCGTTCGGCCTCCCGCTCGGAATCGTCGCCAGCATCACCCGCAGCGCCCGGCTCAAGATGTTCGTCCAGATCGTCGGACTGCTCGGGCTGTCGCTGCCAAACTTCTGGATCGCCGTCGTCCTGATCATCGTCGCGTCGTTCGCCTTTCACTGGCTGCCCGCACTGATCTTCGTCTCCCCCTGGCAAAACCTTGGGGTGAACCTGCAGCAGATGTTCCTGCCGGTGCTCTCGCTGGCGCTCGGGCTCGCGGCGGTCGTCGTCCGGATGACCCGGTCGTCGATGCTCGAGGTGCTGGGCCAAGAGTACGTCAAGGTGGCGCGGGCCAAGGGGCTGGCCGGCCGCGTCGTCCTCCTGCGGCACGCCCTGCGCAACGCGCTCATCCCCATCATTACCGTCCTGGGGCTGCAGATGGGGTTCCTGCTCGGCGGGACGGTGATCACGGAACAGATCTTCGGGCTCCCGGGGTTGGGGTGGACGCTTCTCAACGGCGTGTACCAGCGCGACTACCCCGTGGTGCAGGGGGCCGTGATGCTGTTCGCGGCCACCTTCGTGGCCACAAATCTCCTGGTTGACCTCACCTACTTGTACCTCGACCCGCGGATCCGCTACGAGTGATCCACACCACATGACCGCGCGCTCAAGGCTCAGGCGAATCCCCGGCGCACCCTCCCTCGCTCTTCGCCGTCTCCGCCAGGGTCGCGGGCCCGCCCGTCGCCTCTTCCGGCCGCCGTCCCCCGGGAGGACCCATCGGCGAGGATCAGCCCCGCGTGGATAGGGTGGAACTCGGACTCGGGGAGTCGTCGAGGCCGCCAGCGGTTCCCCCGACGGTGCGGGCGCCATCGGGCGGGGTGGGACGCCTGGTGCGGCGGAGCCCGGTGGTGGCGGTCGGCGCCGCCCTCATCGTTGTGGTCGTCCTCTTGGCGGTGGCCGCCCAACTCATTGCGCCGTACAATCCGGTCGCGCAGATCGCCCAACCGCTGCTGCGGCCCGGGCCCGGCTTTCTCGCCGGGACGGACGAATTGGGCCGGGACGAACTGAGCCGGCTGATCTTCGGAGCGCAGGTGTCGCTGTACGTCGGGATCCTGGCCGTGTCCATCGCCCTAGCCGGCGGCGCGACCTCGGGGATCCTCGCGGGATTCTACGGGGGGTGGATCGACAACGCATTGATGCGGGTGATGGATGTCCTCTTCTCGCTCCCGGCGATCGTCCTGGCGATCGCCATCACGAGCATCCTTCGGCCCAGCCTCACCAACGCTATGATCGCCATCGGGATCGTCTACGCGCCAACCTTCGCGCGGATCGCGCGGGGGCCCACCCTGGCAGTGGTGAACCTCGCGTACATCGAAGCCGCGCGGGCGGTGGGGGTTCCCAACTGGAAGATCATGATCCGGCACGTTCTGCCCAACGTGTCGGCCCCGCTGATCGTCCAAACCACGGTCTCGCTCTCGACCGCGATCCTCACGGAGGCGGCGCTGAGCTTCCTCGGGTTGGGCACCCAGCCCCCCACGGCCTCGTGGGGGCTGATGCTGAGCGCGGCGCGGCAGTACATGTTGATCGACCCGTGGATCGCCATCTTCCCGGGGGTGGCGATCGCGCTGACCGTCCTCGGATTCAACCTCCTGGGAGACGGCCTCCGCGATCTGCTCGACCCAAGGATCCGCACGGTCTAGCGGACCCGCGCCTGCACCCGCGGCCCCGGCGGCGTTGCCTGGGCCGCGCGGAGGGCGCGTTGGATCTCCGCGGTGCCGCCCCGTTACTCA
>DATEHM010000133.1:0-29824 GCA_035279545.1 bacterium
GATCAACGCGAAGGCGGTGGTCGTCGCGGCGCACCTGCTCGAGGCCGCCCCGCGTGACGTGATCGCCGGCGGCGGCCGTTTCTCGGTCCGCGGCGTCCACGGACGATCGGTCGCCTGGGCGGAGGTCGCGCGCGCCGCACACGCCCCCGCAGCGGCGGGGCTGTCCCGGAGCTCGGCGGGCCTGGAGGCGACCGCATCCTACGATCCGCCCCCCGCCGCGTTCAGCAACGGGGTGCATATGGCGATGGTCGAGGTAGGCTGCGACACGGGCCAGGTCGCGGTCCTTCGATACGCCATCGCCGAGGACTGCGGCCCCCTGGTGAACCCCCTGCTCGTCGAGGGGCAGATCCACGGGGGGCTGGCCCAAGGGCTCGGCGAGGCGTTCCTGGAGGAGGTGCGCTACGATGACTCCGGCCAGCCGCTCACCGCGACGTTCATGGACTACTTGATTCCCGCCGCGGTGAAGACGCCGTCCGTGAAGTTGGTCCACCTGGAAACGCGATCACCGTTCACCGCGGGCGGCTTCAAGGGCATGGGAGAGCCCGCGACGATCGGGGCACCGGCCTGCATCGCGAACGCGGTCAGCGACGCGTTGAGGCGCTCGGTCGAGGCGCTTCCCATCACGCCGAGCGCGTCCTCGGATGGCTCCGCCTGGGCCCCGCTGCCCCCTCCCCATCTGCGGGGCGATCCCCGGCCACCCCGTGAACCCCACCGCGGAGGGCCGACCGTCCGCACCGGATCCGCGAACACACCCGCCGTCGGCCGCGATACCCCCGGCCACGGTGGCGGCCGGCGAGGCAAGGTCAGATGATCTTGCTCGAGAGATCCCGCCGGTCAACGGACGGGGGCGGGGTCCCGGGCGATGCGCCGGCTTAGTGGCCGGCGAGCCACGCCGGCGGCAGCAGCATGCCGGTCAACAACGCGAGCAGGAAGAGCATCATGAGGGTGAACACCCTGAAAAGCCTGTGTTCCATCGGTCCAACACCGCCCGTCCCATGTCGAGTGCGGGACGGCAACCACGTGTCGCCTCATCCGCCCCTCCCCCACCCTCCATCATGGCGGCGCGGCTTTCCGGGTGCTATCGCCCACATGGAGGATTGGCGGTCCTCAAGCGAACGCCCGAACACCTGCCCGGGCGCAGCAGTCCGCATGCGTCATCGTGCGTCGCTCATCCGAACGCGGCCCAAAACCCGCACAACGGACGAAGTGGGGCGGCAGGGCCGCACCAAACTCAGACAACGGCTCAAACAGACGGATCCCGGAACCGCGGGCGCCGGGTGGGAGTCGGCATGGAGAACACACACACCGGGGGGGAATATGAAATATTACTCGTACTCGCCGAATCCATCACTGGCGCTGCGGAGATCACCGAAACCGCGCACCGACATCGTTCCGCGAGAGGTCGTGCCCAAGACCATCAATGCGCTCGACGTGCTCCTTTCGATCTGGATCGCCGAAGCGGTGCTCGAAACCGAGAGCCGCAAGAAGCGCCGCCCCAAGGCCCCGTCCAAGCAGAGCTGACCCCCCGCCCTCCAACTCCGCGCCCGTTCTTCGCGAGCAGGTGATCGATGCCGCCGAGGGGGTACTCGGGGGAACGGCCCTCAGGGGCGGCGGCCGCCCCGGGGATCTGTCACCCACGCCGAAGCAGGCTGCGGCGATACGCGGGGATGCGGAGTTAGGCGACTGGCCTCTCGCGGTTACGATTCACCCGGGGACCGCGAGGACCGCACGAGGGATCCGCGGGTCGCAAACGTGATCCCCTCGCACGCGCTTCGAATAAAATCGATCGACGAACCCAGGTTCTGCATCACCCGGTCCATCGCCTCGAAGCCCGGCTGGACCCGTACCATCCAAAGACGGCGCTCGATGGCCCTCCCGAAAAAATAGCCCCAGCTCGCCCCGACCGCCGCCCCCCCAAAGGCCAGTGCCTCCCGCACCCAAACCTCCCCCATGCCCATCCCTCCCCCGGATTCCTTCGGGAAGGGGCCCGCCCATCCCCTTCACGCATCCGGGTGACGAAGGGCCTCCGCACGTGCGTCTCAATTAGAGCCGGGACGATCCCACGGGGGAGACCTGCGCGCGGGCCATCACGGTCCGCGCCGTCTCCTATGACCGCAGCGTGGTCGCGGGGACAAAGAAGAGAAGCCGGCTCGCCGGAGAAACATTGGAGCAGTCAACCGGGGATGACACGGATCACCTCTCAGACTCCCTAGGCCAGGAGGCGCGTGAGGCATCATATCATATCGACACACACTCTGACATCAGAGGGGGGACTCCATGAGGAAGTACATCACCGAATTCATCGGGACGTTCTTTCTGGTGCTGACGATCGGCGCCACCGCGGTGGCGGCCGCCCCCGGGGTGATCGCGCCGTTGGCCATTGGCTCCGCGCTGATGATTATGGTCTTCGCCGGCGGGCACATCTCCGGGGCCCACTACAATCCCGCGGTCACGCTTGGTGCGTGGATCCGCGGGCGCTGCCCGGCAAAGGATGTCATCCCGTACATGGTCTCCCAGGTGATCGGCGCCGTCGGCGCGGCCGCCGCCGTCGGCGTCCTCAAAGGAGGCGTTGAAGCCAAACCCATGACGCTTGCGGTCGGCCCCGCGCTCACCGCTGAGTTTCTCTTTACCTTCGCCCTGGTGTACGTTGTGCTCAACGTCGCCACCGCCAAAGGCACCGCCGGCAACTCCTTCTATGGCCTCGCCATCGGCATGACCGTGATGGCCGGCGCGTTCGCGGTGGGCAACATCTCGGGCGGCGCGTTCAATCCGGCGGTGGCGGTGGGGATCTCGGCGATGGGACTCTCGGCGTGGTCAAACCTCTGGATCTACTTGGTCGCCAACTTCCTCGGCGCCATTGTCGCGAGCGGGACCTTCAAGTCCTTGAATCCGGAAGACCGGTGACCTGCCGGCATGCCCCGCACAGCCAGTTCTCCACGTTCCGGCGCCGGCCTTCCGCGTGGCGGTCCGGGAACTCCGCGCGTTACCCCACCTGCTTGAGGATCGCCGCCTGGGCCGCCCTCGTGCGCCGCTCCCTGGAAAGCTTTCGTCGTCGCAACTTACCGGAGTGCTTCAGCCTCTTGATCCTTCGGACCCGTTTCACTGTATCCGCCCCCTACACCATGATCTCTCTGGCGATATTCTCCCACCGATGCCTCGCCGCGTCCAGCGCACCGTCCTCGGACAGACGCGGGGCGGCGTTCCCTCGGGAACGGTAGCGGTCGGCCCGCGGAAGGGTCGTCAGGGCGCATACGGGTTGGGGGTGGGTGGACTCTCCCCCTATCCGGTCGAGCACCGATCTCTTTTCTGCCAGGCGTTGGCCCGAGGCCCGGCAGGTCCCGGCTCGGCGGCGGCGCGGGCGGCAACACCACAGCACCCAGCGGCGTGGCCTCTTTCCTCCGAGGGAGCGTGCCGGGTACATCTTCGCGAGATTCTCACCCGAGATCACCGATCGGATCGTCCGGCCGTACGTCGCCGCCGTCCGCTCATCCTCGGCCGATGAACGGCATCTTGGTCGCCATCACGGTCAGGAACTGCACGTTTGTGTCCAGCGGCAGGCTCGCCATGTAGATCACAGCACGCGCCACGTGAGCCGGGTCCATCCTCGGCTCGGCGCGGAGTGATCCATCGGCCTGCACCACCCCCTTCTCCATTCGTGCCGTCATGTCGGTAGCGGCGTTGCCGATGTCAATTTGACCACAGACGATGTCGTACTTCCGCCCATCGAGCGCGGTCGCCTTGGTCAGGCCGGTGATCGCGTGCTTGGTCGCGGTGTAGGGTGCGGAATTCGGCCGCGGGCTGTGCGCGGAAATGGAGCCGTTGTTGATGATGCGGCCGCCGCGGGGCTCCTGACTCTTCATCAGCCGGAACGCTTCCTGGGTGCAGAGAAATGCCCCCGAGAGGTTGGTCTCGACGACGGCCTTCCATTGCTCATAGGTGAGATCCTCAAGTGGGACCGCGGGCGCGCCGACCCCCGCGTTGTTGAACAGCAGGTCAAGCCGGCCGAAGGCCTCTTTCGTCCTAGCGAAGAGGTTCCTGACGGACGAAGGATCGGCAACGTCGGTGGGCACAATCAGCGTTCGCGATGCCGTCACGCCCCGAGCCGTGGCGTCCAATGGCTCCTTACGGCGTCCGGCGAGGACGACCGAATAGTCCTCCTGCAGCAAGGCCAGTGTCACGACCCTCCCGACGCCCGTTCCGGCCCCGGTCACGACGGCGACCTTGTGCGCTGATCCCATCAATTGGACTCCTTCCGCGGTATTGCGCTGTTCAGGAGGTCTCAGCCGTCCCATGGGGAGGTGGACCTGCCAGGATGCCTGCGCACCGGTGATCGAGTTGAGGGAGACGGCCCGATGCGATACCGGCACGATGACCGGAGCCATCCCGATCAGCGGCAGGCGCGCGCGGCCTCCGCGCCGGCGGGGAGACAGCGGCCCATCCGCCCAGGGTGCGAGGTTTCGGCGGTGGCACTTTCTTCTCCTCGGAGACCACATCACCCGAAAGGCCGGCCGCCGGCCACGAGGGAGGACCGAAGGGGATCCCGGGAGTTCCTCAAGTCAGGGGCGCTCACCGCCCTCGGGGCCGTAAAACACGACCCAAACCGCAAAATCGTCGGTAAACTCCTCGAACCGGTGGACCACCCCGGCGGGCACGAACATGACATCGCCCGGCTCGAACGGATGGCGTTCCGGTCCGTTCACAAACCATCCCCGCCCGGCGATCACGGCGTAGACCTCATCCCGGGTGTGAGCGGTCTGCGAGTCTGTCCCGCGCGGGGCGTAGTACTCGACGATCAGACTCCCGTGGGCAAGAACGGGCGCGGCAAGGTTTCCCTTGGGGATGGGACAGGCTCGGGCCCGTGCGACGGTTACATGTCTCCTCCCCGACAGCGCCTCGCCGGGGGGGCCGCCGGCCCGGGATGGATGGGAACGATATTCAGGTCCGCGTCCACTCATGTCCGTTCCTCTTGCGTCCCACGAGGTCTCGTCGCCCGGATCTCAACCCCCCGTCCCTCAGGAGTGCGGACGGCGGCGCCCCTGAAGTCCGTCGCCCGAGTGAGCGGTCACGGCATCAACAGATCGTTGGCCGTTCGCTCGAAGGTAACCCTTTCAGCGTAGATCCCGCTTCTCCTGGACCCCCGCCCGCGGCGGCCCGCCTCTCAGGACCCTTTGGGGAGGAAGCTTGGGGCTCGCGCCCGTGCGTCATCTCTGAGGGCGTTGCCCCGGCAGGCCCCGCTCATCGGGGGAAGACATCCCCCGGCGAAATGCCACGGTCATTCCCGGCGAGGAGGAGTGTGGCCCAGCGCTCGCGATACCGCCTCTCCCAGGCGTTCCATTCGATCCTGCACCAGGTAGTTGGCCGCTCCGAGTTTGAAGAAGGCCGCAGCCGATTCCCCACCGACGGTGTAGAGGCCCAGTGCGCGAACCGCGTCGCTAAACTCCTGGAAGTCCACCGGCTTGACGATGTAGCTGTGCACGCCCAACTCGTGGCACACCCGAAGATCATTCTCCTCGTGCGAGGAGGTGAGCATGACTACGGGGATGTCCCGCGTGCGCGGATCCCCCTTGATGCGGCGCAGCACTTCGATGCCGTCGATCCCGGTGAGCTGGATGTCGAGCAGGATGACCCGCGGGACCCGCACGGGCCCGTGGCTCTCGGCGAAGAGGAATTCCAGCGCCTCGGCGCCGTCGCCGACAACCCGGATGTTGTTGGCAATGCGGCCCTTCCGAAGCGCGCGAACGGTCATTTCCGCGTGATCCGGGTTGTCCTCAACCATCAAGATTTCCACAGGATCTCGTGTCACGGCGTCCCCTCCCCGGGACACGTCAAGTAAAAGGTCGCACCCTGCCCTGCCCCTCGCCACAGACACGCCCCCATGCCCATCACCCTCCTCGGAGCGGTGCAATCCTTGGAAGACGCGGAAGTTGTGCGGACTGCAAGTCGACTCTCACCTGGTGGTGCGGCCTCGTTGAGATCGAGAAACCGAAGCGTTCTACGATCAAACACAGGACGGTGGAAGGGGACTGCTGACCAGGACGCCGGAAAAGTTGGCATTGAGTTTATCCGTCCGGTATCTCTCATGCGCCCTTGCCCACGCTGGCCGGACCCCGTCAGCACCGTCCGTCCCGTACATACCCCTTTGCGTCGTACCGTAGGCGCCGATGCGACGCCCCCCGGCGACACAGCCTGGCTGTCGCGCTTCCAAGTCTTGGACCCTCGGGGGTCGAAGATGAACCGAGCTAGCCCTGCGGCGGGACGGCCCGACCTCTCGGGACGGTACGCTCCCAGGTCGTCCACTGGGCCTGGGTGATCCCGGTGCGCTGGGTAATGGTCTTCATCTCGTCGTCCGTGGGGGGGTCGCCGACCTCCAGGCTCAGCAGGCGGGTTTCTGGAATGTCGAGCACGAGCGCGGCCTGCTGAGGCCCGTATCCCTTCCTGCGCCGCCATTGCTTCAGCGGGTGGCTGTCCTGCCATTCCTGGTTGCGCCGGGCCAGGTCTTCCATCTCGGATGAACCCCCTTGACCGTTCCTCCTTAGAGTTTACCAGACTCTCGAGGGAAAGAGACAACGGCGAAACATCAGAACCGGACTGGCCGCCGCAGGGGCGTAGAGGAGAATATCGGGGCTAGGCCGTCCCTGCGGCCGCGTCCCTTCGAAAGTGCAGGGGTCCAACGCACAAAGCGGGAGTAGATTCATCGGACGCGCGTCAGACGACGCGTGTGGCTGGAATCGTCGCGGGCTCGCCTCCCTGGATTTTCCCATGACGTCAAGCGCGACCCGACACGGTCTTCCGGGGGCAATAAAGGAGGGACCGGCTCGAAACCGGCCCCTTCGATCGGTACAAATCCCCGCACCCTCAATCAGCGCAATATCATATGCCCAGTCGCCCACATGAACAACCCCGCGAGAAGTAGAAGCCCCAGCAGCATCTCGACACCCTCCTTCATCGGGTTCGTTGCCCCACTAATACGAACGCACTAATTTAGTCCGTGCGCGCCGTCACCGTGAGGGTATCGGAGCGCCTTGAAAGAATCGTGAACAAGTGGTGAAAGTCTTGTGAAGAATAGGACCGGCTGTCTCGACCCCAGTGCGGGGGCCCCGCACGCCCCCGCGCGAAGAGCGGCGGAGCATTGCCGGAATCCCCGGTCTCCACCCACGGCACCCGGCCAACATGGCTCTTCCCCCGTCAAGTGCCGCGGCAGGACAGCGAACGCCCCAAGCAGGGCACGAACAGCGGCGTGCTCCCCTGCGGGCTCACCCCGTGCAGCACCTCCGCCAGCTCGCGCACCCGGACCGCTGTAGGGCAGCTGCGTCGCGGACTCCTCCCCCCGCTGCCCCACCACTGAGTCCCCATACGCCTGCGAGACCGCATCGCGGGTGTCGTCGAGCCGAGGCCACGCCAGACTATCGCGGGGTCGGACCCTCCCTGGGGGCGGGGGTTGCGCCATTGAGGATCCCGCGATCGTGAAGCGATCAACGTCCTCGACATTCCTGAAGCGCGATAGAGCCCAAGCCTCGATAAGGAATGGCCGGCGTTTCGGAACGAGTGTATTGACGCTGGGAGAGGGCGTATGTTCTACTGAGGGAGCGTCAGATGCGGACCGCCCACACCGCATCGCGGTGCCCGAAGCGAGACGTCCACCACGGAGGGTCCCAATGTCGTCATCACCACACGACCCGATGCGCAGGTTTCCGGTTGCGGGAACGGTGATCAGTGAATTTATCGTCCCAGCAAAGGGGTATGCGGCGTTCTTGATGAAGCGCGGGCGGACTCTCCGGTTCGTGGACATAGAGGGCAAGCAGGTGCCTCGTGTGCTTCAACGCGGCCGATCATGGCGAGGCCCTGAACTTGGGGAATACCATTCTCCTGAACAAAAGGCGCGAGTTGCAAAAGGGGAACGTCATCTATTCCATCACCTGCAATCCCATGATGACCATCGCCGACTACTCGAATGCGCTGAGTTATTCCTACGGCCCGATGTGCAGTGAGGAGCTCAACCGGATTCGCTACGGTGTTCCGCACACGCCGAACTGCCGTGGGAATTTAGCGATGGCGCTCGGCCCGTGGGGCTTCAACTACCGGGACATCCCCAACGCTTTCGTGCCGTTCATGAACGTTCAGGTCGACGAACAGGGTCACATGGAAATCAAGGAGCCGACCAGCACCCCGGGTGATTTTTATGACCTGCGCGCAGAAATGGACCTGTTGATCGGCATTTCCAATTGCCCGCAGGAACGGAACCCTTGCAACGGCTTCAATCCCACGCCCATGGGTGTGATCATCTACGAATAGCGTCGCGCCACCAGGCGCTCCAGGTATGGAGGGGCGCTCCGCCGGGCCACCGGCCGCAGAGCGTTGTGGCCGGTACGAAATTGGCGCTGAACGCGCCGGTCGTTCTTCAAATCAGCCGATTGGAAATCGCGCACCACAATCCCGAGGAGACCGTAAGTTCTCATCCGCAGCCGGGCTCAGGCTGGACCGCTCAAGAATCCGGTGCGCGAGGACGGCCTGCGCGGCCACGCGAAGCAGTGACTGTACGACGGAGCATGTGATCGTCGCGGGACCCTGAGAGACGGGTGTTGCCGCGGTTTAGATGTCAGGATCCAGAACAAGATCAAATGTCCCCGCGGTGGCCCCTGCTCGCAGGAAGAAGACGGTGACGAGCGTGCGGTACCCGGGGACGGCGACGCGCAGGTGAATATGGGGTCGCCAACCGATATTCGGCGACGAAGCGTCGCTCTCGAAACGGTAGCGTCCGGCGCTGTCGGTGACAATGGTTCCGCGGTGCGCATCGTCGTACCCATTTGGGCCGGCGCGCCAGAACTCGACGCGTGCTCCGGAAATGATCGAGCAATCGATCCCCGAGCGCACGATACCGCTCAGGGTGAAACCCGTGCCGACTCGCGATCGCAGGGGGGCATTCGGCTTGTACGAAAAATCTGCGGGGCCGCTCCCCGTCGTCACCGGACATCGGGGGGCCTTCGATGGCGGTGCCGCCCCGTTGGCGGAGCCGATGAGCACTCCAAGGCTCGCCGCGAGCACGGCCCCTCTCGCCAACCACCGCCTCAGGCGCGGGTACATGCCAACCTCGATTTTCATGCGCGTTCCCTCCTTCATCATTCAGTGCTTGCCCTCTCGCCGTCGCGGGGCCGGGATCCCCGCGTTCTCCGCGGTGTAGTCCAGGCTGATTTTTTATCCCACAGCGGCGGCCCTTATCCTTGACCCGGTCCGTCCCGCCCGTGGCGGGTCCGTTGGAGCCGGGCGAGCGCCCGGAGTCGCAAGGTGGTCGACCAGGCCCGCGCGCGCGACGGTCACATTGGAGATCCCCCCACCATTCTACGAACCCTTCGGGTCTCCGGGCAAGGCGCCTGCGCTCCCCCGTTCGGCAGGACTCCACGGGCCGAAGGAGGTAGCGTTCAAAAGAGGGCCGGGAACGGACGGGGCCCGTCGCACCGGGCCAGCCGAGGCCACGGCAGCATGGAGGAGCGACATGGCGGATGGTCAGGGCGAACACGTATCGGATGGTCCGATGATGAACCGCCAACGCCTCCTGTTCCTCTGCATCCACAATTCGGCACGATCGCAGATGGCTGAGGGGCTGTTGAGAGCGTTGGCGGGGGACAGATATGAGGCCCATAGTGCTGGGACAACTGCAACACAGGTGCGTCCCGAAGCGCAACAGGTCATGCAGGAGAGCGGCATTGACATCTCCTCCCAGACAAGCAAGACGTTGGATCGCTATCTGCATCAGCAATTCGACTGGGTTATCACCGTGTGCGATCAGGCAACAGAGGTCTGTCCTGTAGGCCCAGAGGCGGTAAGACGCCTGCATTGGCCGGTCTCCGATCCGTCCGCGGCCGAGGGCACTGAGGAAGCGCGCATTCAGGTCTTTCGGAGCGTCCGTGACGATCTGCGGCAGCGAATCATCTCCTGGGCGTGCCCCGACCGATTCTTCGCCGCCACCATCCTCGGCGGACGCTTGCACGTCACAGGCGTCCCGGATTGGGGGCCGTGGGATTCATCCCGAATCGATCGTTTCCCCGAAGAACAGATTGTGATTGTGCCCGAAACGGGGGACCGACTGGTTCGGACCCGGGAGGAATTGGAAACCATTATCATCGCGCCGACGGGGGTGGCCCCCACGCGGAGGATCTGGATTCACGGGCGCCTGGAGGATGAAGCCCGGCGGATCTGGGAAGGGATGGGGAAGCGCGCCGGGAAGCCACCCCGGTAGCGTGGAAGGCGCAAGCGATGCGGTAGCTCGTTCTGACCCCTCGCCCGCTGAGAGAAATCTTCACGGCCCCGGGAAGATCACTGCACGTCCTTATCAGAACTTCACACGTCGGCGTCACACTAGGAGCCGCAGCGGGGGCCATCTGCAGAGGGTCATCCCTCGAGGCGTGTGCCCACGGCGACTGAAGGCGTGGGCGGGCTCGAGATGGTGAAGAGACGCACTTCGTGGAGAGAGGGGAGAAAACGATGAAAGTGACTCGGAAGAAGGTGGCCATGATCATGTTGATGGGCCTGCTCATCGCGGGCCCGTTGGCATCGCTCCACCATGCGAGCGCCCAGAACAGTCCCGCCGAGGGTGCGAACACCGCCCTTAAAGCGGCCCAGGCATCCGAGGATAAGGCCGCCCAGATGTACACCCAAATGATGATGTCCATGGATTCGATGAAGAAGATGCCCATGACCGGAAACGAGAAATCAATGATGAAAATGATGAATGATATGGCTGCCACGATAAAACTGCTCATGGACTCGAACAAACAGCTCATCGAGGCGCTCCACAACATCATGATGATGCCCGCCAACCAGAACAAGTAACATGGCAGTCGGTGCCGGCCCTTGGCCCCAAGGGCCGGCATTCCGTCTTCAGATGAGAGTGTGACCCTTGGCGGAGCGGTGGGACCTCCCCCGGTGGCGGTGGATGGAATCCTGTTGGAAAGCGGACAGGTGATGTCCGGATGCGCGGGCGAGCATAGTCGAGGGACGCGATCTCGAGGAAAATCTCGCCGCGGTGACCTCTCGGCAACCCATCCCGATTGTGATCTGTTGTGCATGACTTCACCGCCCCCTTGGCAATTGGAGTTAGGTTGGGGACCACGCCTGCCGTCAATAAGCGGCGGAAGGCATGGGGTCATCACAACGAATCCAGGGCCCCCGGCCCAGGCGGTCGACGATGGTATCGCCGGGGCCAACCACGACCACCTTTACGGACGCGAAGGAGCCCGCGGCGGTTCTTCCTCATGTCCGCTCAATCGTTTCCGCGGCCTCCGCGATCAAATGCCTGCGCGTGACGCGATATCGCGGCTTTAGCCAAGTCTGACAGGACACGTCAGTGGGCATGTTGGAGGACATCGTGCCAAGATCGAGGAACGCGAGGACGGTCGGCTCCGGCGGCTTGAGGATCGCGCTGATGATCTGCATTATTGTCTCCTCAAACGGACTGAGCACATCCATTGGTGCCGGCCCGCAATCGGCGCTCGCAGCGACCCTGGTCACAGGCGACCACAAGGCATGGGAAGAAATCATTACAGGCTACGGGAGACTGCATGCCTTGCCCGGGTGGCGGGAGAGGGTCACTGGACAAGGCGAGGGGATCACCATCCGTGAAGTGGTCCCTCCCAAGTCGTCCCGCGCGCTGACAACGACCTCTTCCGGTACGGCCGAGATCATTACCGTGGGCCAGGACGCGCGCTATCGGACGAACGTCCCAGGCGTGTCCGGCCGCTGGGTCTGCCTGACGGCACCCGGTACCGACCCTTCAGATCCGTCGAACGCCGGTGGGGTCGTGAAAGCCGCCCGTGACGCCGACACCACGATCGCCGGAACACGCGTGCGCACCTACACTTACGCCTGGACCCCTCCGGCCCAGACGAAGGGACGTTCCGAAACGGGGATGGTGACGATCTACGTCGGCATCCAATCCGGACTCCCCCGCCGGTTTGTGGCTGCCTTTCCGAGTGGGTCTCAGATGATCGACTACTACGACTACGGGGCGAAGATTGCGATATCGCTCCCGCCCTGCAGGTAAATACGGCGGATTCAAGACCGACAGGGCGGTGGTCACCCCGCGGCTCGCCCGGCCTGGAACGGATCTCCTCGGGACACCAGCGAAATCATGACCGACGCGCCGCCTCAATGGCCGCGGCCAGTCGCTCGACCCCGATGGACAGCACCTCGGGGCGGACCGCCGCAAAGCCCAGAACAAGCCCGTTCGCAGCGTTCGCGCGCTGCGCGAAATACACCGCGAGCGGTGTGACCTCGATGCCGCGCCTCGCCGCCTCCGCGGATACCCTTAGCGCATCAACACCATCGAGGTCGGCTACCACGTGCAGGCCGGTCCGCACCGTCCGCAGCCGAAGCGCGCCGCCACAGAAGCGCTCTGCGGCAGCGGCCAGCGCCTCGAACCGCTCGCGATACGCCGTGCGCATGCGGCGGAGATGGCGGGCGAAATGGCCTTCCAGGATGAAGTCGGCAAGCACAGCCTGATCGTGCACCGGCGGATGCTGGTCCGCCACGGAGCGCGCGGCCACCAGCGGGTCCAGAAGGTCGGTCGGCACAATGAGAAATCCCAGGCGCAAGGCCGGGAAGAGCGTCTTGCTGAAGCTGCCGATATAGATTACGCGGCGGTCAGCATCGAGGCCGTGCAGGCATGGGATGGCTCGGGTGGCGTAACGGAACTCACTGTCGTAGTCATCCTCAACCACCCATGCCCGAGCCACACTGGCCCATTTCAGCAAGGCAAGCCGCCGCCGCAAACTCATGGGCACCCCAAGAGGGTACTGGTGTGACGGCGTCACGTACACGAGACGCGCATCGCCGGCGCGACGCGCGCCCGCGTCCACGTCGATACCCTCCGCGTCAACCCGCACGGGGAGAATCCGGGCCCCCGCCCCCAGGAGCGCGCTCCGCGCGCCTGGGTAACCGGGCTCTTCCATCCAGGCCCGGTCATCCGGGTCGAGCAAGAGGCGACAGATCAGGTCCAAGCCCTGCTGCGCGCCGGCCACGATGACGACTTGATCGGCTCGACACTGCGTTCCCCGGGCGGTCTGCACGTGTTCGGCAATGGCCTCACGCAGGATTCGAAAGCCGGCCGCATCACCGTAGTCCAGTTGGGCAGCGGTGACAGATCTCCACCGGCGGTTGATGAGCCGCAGCCACAGCCTGACCGGAAAGAGGTCAACTCCGGGCGTTCCGATGCGAAACGCCCGTGGCGGGCCACCCAGACGCTGGGCTCCCTGTGGAGTCGCCACCAGGGCTGCGCCTCGACGCGATAGTGGGAGGTGCTTGGGGATCGATGCGGGGTGGATCATATGTCTTTGCGGGAGATCGTCGGGGAGATCCTTGGCGACGAAGGTGCCCGCACCGCGGCGCGCGGTAAGGTACCCTTCGGCCAACAACTGCTCTAACGCCAGCAGCGTGGTGGTGCGGGAGACACCAAGGTCATCGGCCAGCGCGCGTGAGGACAGGAGTCGTGTGCCGGGCTTGATGGCGCCAGACAGAATCGCACGCTGGAGCCCCTTATAAATTTGCTGCTGTAGCGTTTCGCGGCCGCGGGGATCAATCCGTATCAACAGGCTCGTGGCCAATTGGTTCACCATGTCGCGCCCAATCGGTGGTCCTTAATATCCGACCAATGACCACTGTCCCATCATACCAGTCGCGCTAGGCCCGTGTCGCGGGCAAGTGGCCCTATCTCCTTCAGCGCAACTGGACCTTCACCAAACGGACGACTGCAGCGACAATAGGCGGTGACAATGACGCTGCTCCGTGATTGATTTCGCCGTGAAGGGGAGAGCGATCGGAGAATATACCCTAGGGCTTTGGCCGGGCGTCGCCCTGTATGTGGGTGCGGTGCTCGGCACGGGCATGCTCGTGCTGCCGGCGGTCGCTGCAGACACAGCAGGTCCGGCCTCGATCCTGGCTTGGCTCGCGCTGGTGGGGATCTCATTCCCGCTAGCGCTCACGTATGCGGCGCTCTCGCGCGACCAACCAGACTCCGCCGGCTTCTCCGGCGCGATCGAGCGCGCCTTCGGTCGTCAATGGGGTGCGATAGCGGGGTGGCTCTTCGTGGCGCAGGTGCCGACCGGATCCGTTGTCGCCGCTCTCATCGCCGGCGAATACGCCGCGAGCCTGATCGGTGGCGGGCGAAGGGCGGTGTTCGCTCTCGGGGGCGGATTGATCTTCCTCGCCTTTCTCCTCAATGCCGCAGGCCTGCGAGTAAGCGCGCGGGCGCAGATCCTCTCCCTTGGCGCGATCACTGTCGGGATGACGCTCATCGTCGGGCGGACACTCGGACACCTCGACACATCGGCGTTCTTCCCGTTCACTCCGCATGGGACCACCGCCATCGGCCGCGCTGCGGTGCAGCTGTTCTGGGCTTTCGTGGGTTGGGAGGCCATTACGCCGCTCGCCACCGAGTTCCGGAATTCAAGAGACATCACCCGCGCCAGCTTTCTCGCCGTGGTGGTGGTGGGCATCCTCTACGTGTCGCTTGCGATCGCAACCATCGGTACGCACGCGTACGGCCCGAGCCTCAGGTCGGAGACTCCGTTGGTCCACATGGCGGCTGGCGTCTTCGGGCCATCGGCCGCGCTCGTCGTTGGCGCTTCGGGCTTCGTGCTGTCTTTCGCCCCGGTCAACGCATACGTCGCGGGCACGAGTCGCCTCGTCTGTGCGCTCGGACGTCGCCGACATTTTCCCGTCTGGCTTGGCGTCGCCTCGACATCGGGGACGCCCCGTCGCGCGCTCGCCGGTCTGGGAGTCCTCTGCGCGCTCGCCGCAGCAGTCGCCTATGCGGCAAATTGGGGCATCGCCGACTTGCTACCGCTTTCCACCTCATCGTTCATTGCGACGTATGTGCTGTCGATGGCCGCCGCGGTGCGCCTGCTCCGCCCACCGCTCAAATACGCGGCGGTGGCCTCGTTCGCCGCATGCACCATGGTCCTGTTCTTCGTCGGTCCACTGCTGGTGTGGATCGCTGGCATAGCGGCGTGCTCGTTCGTATATCAGCGGCTTGTGACGCTCCGGGGCGCATGATCGAGGGAGACGCGTCCACAGCATGTGCTATCGCCCCCCGCTTGCTGGGGCACGAAGCACACCGGGACCTCCTGGGTCGCGGCCAGGCACATCGGGTCGCCGGGGCTCATGCCCGTCACCTCATCGGGCCGACTATTCGAATTGAAATGTGGGTATGAAATAGGACATGAGCGACCAACTGGAGACCGTTGCGCTGCTGTTGGGTCTGTCGCTGCCTATCGGCTACCGGGTGAGAGCAGTGGAAGGGCGCTTGTATCTGTTTGATCCCCGGGGAATCCCGCTTCCTGGCCCCGCGGATCCCTCCCTAATTGAAGCGTATGCCTGGCGTCACGCTTGGCGGCATATCGAACGGGAACTCAACAAGGAGCTGGTGGAACTCCACGCCGGCGTCCATCCATTGCATCGCTTGCGCCGCTTGCGGCAGTACATGCGAATGCTGGACGCCGTGGCCCAGATCCCGCGTGAAGCGCAGCGGCGACCGAGTCGGAGAGGTATGGTCGCCTGGGGCGCCTTCGCCGCCTCCGCGGCGGCAGCCGCGGCCGTCCTCTTGATCACTCCGCTCAGGACCATACGGGTCCCCGAGAATGCCCCGCATCCAGCTGCCTCCAACCGGCCTGCGACGACAATATTGGCGAGGCATCCTTCGGCTGCGGTGCGCGCCAAGCCCGGAGCCGTCGGGTACGCGCGGGTCGCTCCCACCACGCCCACCGGCCCACGCCGGACGACGCTCGAGAGATACGCGGTAACTTTCGGTGAGTTCGTCAACCGCGCCACCGCCGACACCATGATGCATCTCATTCGAAGCAAAGGGTACATCGTGTATGTCGCGCAAATTGGCGCGGACTTCCGGGTTGTGACCCGACCGTATCGCACGCACGCGCAGGCCGAGCGCTTGGCAAACGCGCTGCAGGAAATCGGTCTGCCGGCGCAACTTATGACCACTCGGGTGATCTGAGTCGTCTACCGGCCAACGCATTCATTCGCTCGGATAATAAGCACCCCCGCTCTGGAGCAGCCATCGGTCTTTGCCGAGAGCGCGGTGGGATTGTGCCGGATCAGGTCCCGGCCTGTTTTCCAGCCGGACCGGTTTTGTCGCCGCTTGCGGTGTGTCGATGGTTGCCTCCAGCCATCGGGATCCCCCAAATCCCTTATCCACTCCTCAAAGCAAAAGATTGGCTCAACGTTTGGGACGGCTCTAAGAACTCTGCCAAAACCTCAACTCATCACGTCCTGTCGTTCGATGGACACCGGGGCCAAAAGGAGGCCGCCCGGAACGTTCGCCTTCAAGGAGTGCCAGGTCTGACAGGGCAGGAGTCACCGGCCGACCGCTTAGTGGGAGGGGTTATTGCCTGCCGGTCGCACGGCCTTCATCGCCAAAACAGCAAGCCAGCCCAGAACCACGAACACTGCGGCGATACGCGCAGCCGAATCGGGAAGGGCCGTTCCGAACTGCCGGTCTAGGGAAACCTCACCGGGTCCCGCGATCCCCACCGCCGCCGCAACCGCGAGGTTGATCAGGGGGTGTTCAAAGCCGCCCTTGGCCGCCCATACCTTCGGCCAGTGCACCCCTGTGATCGCGACAAGCATCGCGGCGCTGATCCCGAGCGCGCCAAGCGGGCTCGCCAGACCCAGAGCGAACAGTGCGCCCCCGCCGAACTCGGCCAGGCCGGCTAGGAACGCCCAGATCACTGGGGGCCGAAGGCCCATCGACCCAAGCCATGCCGCCGTACCCTTTAACCCTTGACCGCCAAACCACCCGAAAAGCTTCTGCGCGCCGTGGCCGGCAACGAAGAGCCCGATCACGAGACGAACGATCAAGAGCGAGATATCCATGATGACGCCCCCCGAATCGCTTACTTGGGACGACTATTTTCCAGCCGCCTTCCCCGCCGCTTGATTTCGTTAGGGATCTCCGACTCGAGGCGCCGGCGATGGCCAATGATACAGAGGTCCATGCGTGGCATCCAAGCGTCAGGATTCTTCAGAAGAAGCCGTCGATATTTCTGTATACAACGAGTCCCGTACCGCCGGGCGGGCGCCCCTGCGTAGAGTGGTGAAGTATATTATTTCCTTTCCAATTTCCCTTCAGGGTCGTCTCCAGAACAAATGTCTCCTGCCGTCGGCCGTAATCGACGGGCCAGCGGCGGGAGATCCGCGGGGAACCCATCGCGGGGGAGTGGTCAGCCATGCGGTGCGGCGCCTTTCGGGAACTCCTCGCGCTTCGCTGCAAACGTCAGGTAATCCAGGTTCTGCGCTTCGACGCCCAATTGCCGTAGCATCGCCATCGCCTGAGCGCGGTGGTGAACCTCATGGAACAGCATCTGTGTTGCGATGTCGGCTTTCGTCGCCGTGCTCAAGATGAGCTTCTCCGGCTGCTCAATTCGCCGCGTCACGGCGCGGTTCCAGTCGGCGATACCCACAAGCGTGGCCCGGGTCTCCTGGGCCAGCGCCGTCCATACCCGCTCAAGGTCGGCAAATGTGGGCTGACGGGCTTCGCTGATCGGGTAGTCATCGGAGCCCGGGAGAGGTTCTTCGCGCAATCGCTTGCCGTAAAAGTACTCCACTTGGGCGATCTCGACTAGCGTGGCACGGAGCGTACGGAGACCGAACGGAAACGGCTGGGTGTATTGTGTCTGACCGAGTGGCCGGATCCATCCAAACAGCCTCTCCCGGGCTTGAGCGAGGATTTCGTAAACCCGGACGAAGTCCATAGTCGTCCACCCCCCGTTTTGCGTCTTTCGACCGGCCAGCACTCGCCAGGCGAATCCCCCTTGGTTGATGGGTCGATCCGGCAGGCGAAGACATGCCATCCGCTTTCTGAGCCAGCATAGGGAGTAGGCTCACGAGCATGCGTGTCCAGGCCCTCGCCGGTCAGGGGATCTGCCTACCCGTCGGCTCGACCCCCGAAGTTTGGGTCCATGTGCCTGGCCACCGCTCTAACCTCAAGAACTTCATCGAATAACGCGTGGGAATGACCGGAAGGGACATCGAATTCCCCCCCCTCCGGCTGCAGCCGCGTCCCACAGCGTCACTACATGGCTTTCAGGTCGGGGGTAGCGACGTGCCACACGCCGTTTTGTGGACCATGCAGACCCTCTCCCTGGACGTCGCCAGGCTTGGAGTCGTCCCCAAACCTGTAGAGCAAGTGGCCATTATAACTCACCTGGGAGCCGTTGGCGGTCTTGACCAGAGCAAGCTTCCCCGTCACCGAGGTCGGGACTGTCGGGGCGGTGGCGCTCAACAGGGGTGGCCAGGCACCCGCACACCCTCCCGTGCAGGCGCTCGATGCCACTGTATCGGAACTGAGTGTGTAGAGGCTCATGCCTTTCGCATCCACGAGAATCTGCTCCGACTTCCCACCAACCATCGCGCTGGCCGTCGTGAGGGTAAAGTCAGCGCCGTTGGCGCGTTGGTCCACACCTGCCGCAACCACTAATGCAGCACCGAGAATCAGGACCCTCCATCGCGTCATCATCGATTGAATCACCTCCGCAAATATCGCCTGGCATTGATCGCGGACATGGTTTGACCCGGACAAGGCATTGCTAAAATTAGTCACAAGTCGCGAGAACCCTCTAGTCACGTCACCAGAGGGGATTCGCGCCGGTGTCACCGCCAAGTTCTAAACGGCGTACTCCATGTTATACTAACGCTTGCGTTGACGAGGACTCTCCCATCAGGGTGTGCGGGATGACCGAGGCTGTTCCCAATGCGCCCGTGCGGGATCTCGCACAAAGCCCGCGCGAGTCCGGGGCCGGCTGCCCTCGATGAAAGGACTGCTGGAAACGGGAACCACACACTCCGCCGACTTCAACCTGTTGCTTCAGCTCGCCATGGCCACGGTCTTGACCTTGGGCATGTTCCTGGCGCGCGCGCGTCGGTTCCGGGCACACGGGTGGACACAGTCAACGGTGCTCCTTCTAAATCTGGTCGCGATCGGCGGTATCATGCTGCCATCCCTCCATCGCCGGGTGCTCCCGCATTTTGTCTCCGCGTGGCATGATACCTATTACGCGGTTGCCGTGATCCACGCGGGGTTTGGCGCCCTTGTCGAATTGCTTGGCCTGTACGTCGTGTTGGTGGCGGCGACCAACATCATGCCGAGGTCCCTGCGCTTCCGAAACTATCGGCTGTGGATGCGAACGACTCTTGCGCTGTGGTGGGTTCTCGTGCTGCTTGGCGTCGGAGTGTACTACGTATGGTATGTTCAACCTTCCCCAGCGGCCACTCGGGGAGCGCCCGAGGCCAGGCAACACACTGGCGTCATCATCGCCGTGAAAAACTTTAGCTTCACTCCCAAGCGAGTGACGGTGCCGGAGGGGACGGCTGTGGAATGGGATGTCACAGGGGGGCGCCACGAACTCGCGGCGGACGACGGTTCGTTTACGTCGCCGATTGTGACGGCCGGAGGTCGGTTTCAACAGAAATTTACAAAACCCGGCGTGTACAATTACTACTGCCAGTTCCACGGCGCGCCGGGCGGCCAAGACATGGCGGGAATGGTCATCGTGAAATAGGTCAGACGATGCGATACCCTCATACGCAGCAGACGTCGATGGTGCCGCGGTTCTAGAGGCGCGCAGACGCAACCCTCCCCTCTTTCCGAGCGTTGACGCAGCCTCGACCTCCGCGTTTCAGAGCTACGAGAGATCACCGGCGCCACCCCCACCCCTGGCCCAGGAATAGACCGCTTGCGCAGCGTATCGGAGCGAGGGTGCATTTGTCTCTCTCAGAGAGAAAACACGGGCCGTCTAGATTCGATCGGCAATATGGGCGCTCCCTTTGGTTCAGAGAAAGGAGTTGGGGTGATGTTGCACCTCGATACCGGAAACACCGCTTTCATGATTCTCTGCTCCAGCCTGGTCATGCTCATGACGCCGGGTCTGGCCTTCTTCTACGGGGGTTTGGTGGGCCGGAAGAATGTATTGGCCATCATGATGCAGAGCTTCGTCTCGATGGGCTGGACGACGGTCCTCTGGTGGTTTTTCGGGTTCTCGATGTGCTTTAGCGGCGACCTGAAGTCCGGCACGGATATCGCCGGGATCATCGGCAATTTCCGCTGGGCGTTCCTGAGGGGAATTACCCTATCGACGCCCTCTCCCAACGATACCATCCCGCTGATCGTATTCTGCGCCTATCAAATGATGTTCGCGATCATCACGCCAGCGCTCATCACGGGCGCTTTTACCAACCGCGTCACCTTCAAAGCGTACATGCTGTTCCTGACCGCCTGGCTGGTGCTCGTGTACTTCCCCTTTGTGCACATGGTGTGGGGAGGGGGGCTCCTGTCTACCTGGGGCGTGAAGGATTTTGCCGGCGGCATCGTTGTGCACAATATCGCCGGCATGGCTGCACTGGCCTCGGTGCTCTACGTGGGCAAGCGCCGGGTGGCGGATGAGGGCCCGCACAGCATCCCGCTGGTGGCCCTCGGCACCGGCCTTCTCTGGTTCGGATGGTACGGCTTTAATGCCGGGAGCGAGTTCCGCGTGGATTCCGTTACCGCGGTAGCCTTCCTCAATACCGACGTCGCGGCCTCCTTTGCGGCCATGGCCTGGCTTGTGGTGGACTGGCTCACGAGCAGACGCCCCCATTTCCTCGGGCTCCTCACCGGAGCGGTCGCCGGCCTGGCGACCATCACACCGGCCGCCGGCTACGTATCGCCCGCAACCGCCTGCCTCATTGGCGCGGTTTCCGGCGTCGTCTGCTACTACGCTGTGGCCTTGAAAAATAAGTTGAGGTGGGATGATGCCTTGGATGTGTGGGGGGTCCACGGCGTGGGTGGATACCTCGGGATCGTCATGCTGGGGGTTTTTGCCTCGACGAGGTGGAACCCGGCGGCGTCAGGCGGCGTAGACGGATTGCTTCGCGGTGGCACGCGCTTCTTTTTGGTCCAGTGGGGCGCCGCTACGATCGCGTCGGTATGGGCTTTCCTGTTCACGCTGGGCATGTTGTGGATCATTGAGCAGATCACCCCTGTGAAGGTGGCCGGACTAACCGAGGAGATGGGCCTCGACGAGGGCATTCACGGCGAGAAAGCTTACGCCATGCCGGGGTAGGCCGGTCGCTGTTCGGAATTTAGCCGCGACACCTTTTCACTGCTTGAACCTCTCGCAGCTCGCACTCCGGGAAACCGCAGCGGTGATGCGCTAGTGTCTTCCCCTCCCCGGGCTTAGCCAAGCCGGATCCCTTGAGATGAGGTTTGCGACTGGCAAGAACTGCAACAAGCCATTTGCTCTCCCGCGTGTGTGGGGATTTCACGTGTCAACCCGGCGAAGAGTGCGTATAGTCCTTGCACGACCGCCAAGGCAGCGGTCTGGGCGCGGGTTCTTCCCGCGTCCGTCCCCGCGCGGGAACCGACACACGATTCTCCGGTACACGCTCGGGTGAAAGAGTCGATCAATGAGAAGCGCACAGGCAGAGGCCCGGCACATTTCAGCCGATCGCCGTGGCGCCGGGGAATCATTCGGGGGAGGAATGCGGTGCCATGCTGCCAAATTCTGCCCTCGGTTATCGGGATGACGTGCCAAAACCGCGCGCGCCCCGCCCGAGGAGGGGATGCTTGATGGCCGGTCATGCGGATGGGCTCAGGACGGTACCCCTTTTTGCCGAGGTCTCTGAGAGGCAACTCCAACGGATCGCCAGCAAGGTTCGCGAGCGCCGGTTCGACCCGGGCACCAGTGTCGTCACCGCCGGGGAGATCGGTGTTGAGTTCTACCTCATCCTTGAGGGGAAGGCCGAGGTACAGCGTGATGGCCGTGTGGTCCGCGCACTGGGTCGGGGTGATTACTTCGGGGAGATGGCGCTTCTTCGCGACCGGCCTCGATCGGCGACGGTCATCGCCAGAGGACCGCTGACCTGCATGGTGTTGACGCGGGAGGACCTCAGGACCATCCTGAACGCCAATCCGGATATCATGATGCGCCTCCTTGAAACCATGGCGACGCGCTGGCACGATGACCTGCCGGTCGAACTGAGAGCCCCGGAAGGCCCGATCCCCCACTAGCGTGCGCTTGCGGGGCACCCGCCTCGTGCCGGCGGACTCAGCCGACTCGCCTTGCGGCGATCGATGCGGCGATGATCAAGACTGTGGCCAAGGCGATCGCTTGGCTGTAGGGACTAACGGCAGTGACGATGGGGCACCCTCCCCGGTGGCTTCTGCGATGTCGCCCGCCAACCACGGTAGGGGCACTCGTTGTCAGTGACGAACCGGGAGAGAACTACGATTGCCAAGGGGCGTGGCCCGCACCGGCGCCGTATTTGCGGCCTACGGAGTTGCAACCCCTCTCCGTCGATCAGACAGCGAATCTCCGGATCGGCCGCACGTATCGTGTCGAGTACAAATCAGTGTCCGGCCTTTGACATCAAATCGTTCACGGGAGCGTGGGGTTTCCTTGGACAGGTGTGTAACCTTCACGATCAGTTATCCTTCGTTGGCCAGCGCGTCTCGATGGCCCTCGCCAGACATCATCGGCGATCAAGCAACGCTCACGCGATTGCCCCCGGCATGCTTCACCCTATACATCGCCCGATCTGCAGCTTCCATGAGGGCTTTCGCGGTTTCTCCGTCTTCAGGCAGACTCGCCAGACCGACACTCACCGTGAGTTGTCCGCCCGGCGGACGAATCTCCTCAACATGGCTCCGGACGCGCTCGGCGATCTGGCAGGCCGCCTGCTTTTCCGTGTTTGGGAGGAGCAGCACGAACTCATCGCCTCCGAAGCGAGCCACGAAATCCATCGTCCGGCAGTTCCGCCTCAAGACATCCGCCACCAACTTGAGGACCAAATCCCCGTGCAGGTGACCGAAGCGGTCATTGACCTGCTTGAACTGGTCGATCTCCACGAGGACAACGGACACTGCATGGGGGGTGCGCGTAGTGCGGGCGGCCTCGCGCTCCAACGCGTCCCACAGTGCCCGGTGATTGGCCAGCCCGGTCAGCCCGTCTGTTAGGGCGAGCCGGTGAAGAACTTCGTCTCGCTGCGCCCGCAGAATCGCCAGCGAGGCCAGGACGGCGAAGGCTTCGAGGGACCCGCGGATCTCCTTGGGAAACGCATCGGCCATGGGGCTCTCGACGTTTAAGACCCCGAAGACTCGATCGTTGACAATAAGCGGATAGGCGACTTGGGAGCCGACCACGGGAGCGCCCGCGGCGCCCTGCAGATCCTGATTGATGTTGGGATCATGATACGGACGTCCCTGACGGGCGACCCACTCTACCCCCTGCCCGCCGGGCCGGAGCCGCAAGCGCTTCAAAGTATCCGGATCATAGCCTCTCTGGGCCTTGACATGGAGTTCCCGGGTTTCCTCATCGACGAAGAGCACGGCGCAGAGTGGATAGCCAAAGATCTCCTGAATCTGCGTCAGGATTTCATCGAGAACGACCGTAAGATCATGAGGTTGCAGCAGGCGTCTGGCCACATCGGCCATCGCCGGAACGACCCGCCCAACCCGTCGCGCAGGGGAGAGGGCCCGGGTAACGGCCGTTTCTGACGGCGGGATGGCGGGAATCTCCGATTGAGCATCGCGCCCCATAGAAACCTTGACGGCCGCGCTCTCCTCCCCGAGGCTCCGGCAAAACACTTCGACTACGTGCGGATCGAACTGCGTGCCAGCACAGCGGCGGATCTCCGTGACCGCTTCGTCGGTGGTCCGGCCCTTGCCGTATGCGCGGTTATCGATCATCGCGCCATAGGTATCGACCACGGCCAAAATGCGCGCTCCTAGCGGGATTTCCTCGCCTTGGAGGCGATCGGGGTACCCGGCCCCGTCCCATCGTTCTTGGTGATGGCGAACTAGGGATGCCACCTCATGCATCCGTCCGACCGGTCGCAGAATCTCCTCGCCGATGACCGGATGCTGCCGCATGATCTGCCATTCCGCCTCGGTGAGCGGACCGGGTTTCCGGAGAATGTCATCGGGCACCCCCAGTTTGCCGATATCGTGCAGGAGGGCGCCCCAATAGATATTCTGCAGTTCGGTTTCGTCACATCCCAAGGCTCTGGCGAGCACGACCGCACGAGCCGCAATGCGCTCGCTGTGATCGGCCGTATAGCTATCGCGGGCGTCGGCGGCCCGAGCAAGCACAAGGACCATCTCGATATAGGACTGCTCAAGATGTTGGTGAAGGCGAGCTCGGCGGATTGCCGTCCCCGCGATTTCTGCGATCCCTTCCAACAGCCGCACCTCAACGTCGGTGAAAGGGAGATGATGTTCTTGGCCCTTCAAACGTGCCAGGCCAAGCGTGCCGATGATCTCCTCCTCCGACCGCAACGGTACGATGACGAGAGGGCCAAGGGTCGTGTGTGGAGAGGTGTTGATGAAGGCAGGAAGTTGGTCGCTGCTCGAGTCGCGCGTCACGAAGGCTGCCCCCGTCCGCACCACGTGTCCCGAACGGGTCCCGGCGACGGGAAGGGTGGATCCCGGTGTCTCCGATGGAATGCCGACCGTGTACGCCCGAGTGAGCGTATCGCGTTCCGCATTGAGCAAAGCCAGTGCGCCATGTTCGGCCGCGAGAAGCTGCATGGCGTGCTCCACAATCGCCGGGTACATCTCATCCACGCTCTGGGCTTCGCGCAAGCGACGGCCGATATCGTAGAAAGCCTCCAATTCCGCTGTGCGGCGCTGAGTCTCTTGGGATAATTTGAGACGCTCGACCGCTTCACCGATCTGTTTCCCGACCACTTCGACCAGCATTACTTCGTCGGGTAACCACGCGCGGGCCCCGGCGGATGCCACCGAAATACCTCCGATGACCCGGCCATCAGCCTGAATAGGGGCTAAGACAGAAGCCCGGATGTCAAACCGCTCCATAACGGGACCCAGGGTTTCGGCTCCGCGCCCGGTCGGAATCAGCCAATCTGCCACAGCGTCCGGACCGAGCAGATGCCGCCCGGCGGACTCCACCGCGCTCAGAAACGACGGAGCAACATCTTGAGGTATGCCGCGGACGACCCGGGCGTCCCCGGCCCAAATTCCTCCCACCGCACACTTCAGTGCTTTGAGCGTCTCGTCCATCGTCGTCCCAAGCAATAGGAACAGATCGTTTGCCGAAACCGTGGAAGAAATGATCGCGTTCAGCGATTTCAGATGGGCGGCGCGACGACGGATCTCATCTTCCGCTTCCTTGCGCGCAGTAATATCGTGGAAGTTGATCACAATGCCGTTGACACTGGGGTCCGCGAGCAGGTTAGAGCGGACGGACTCCACCCATCTCCACGTGCCGTCTTTATGCCGAACCCTCTGTTCGGTGACCATGCGGTGATTAGCCGATTGCACCAGCGCCGCATATTGCTTCTGTGCTTCCGCCACGTGTTCGGGGGCCATCAGGTCAAACACTCGTTGCCCGACGATCTCCTCCGGAGCGCGGCCAAGCACCCGATGGATCGACGGGCTGGCGTACAGAACGATCCCGTCGGCATTGACCACGGCAATCGCATCATAACTATTTTCAGTAAGCGCACGAAGGCGACGGGCATCCCGTTCCTTCTCGCCCCGCAATCGAGCTTGCTCCAACGCGAGCTTAACGGACACCCCCAGCCGACGCAACCGATCCTTGAGCAGGTAGTCGGTGGCCCCGCTCCTGATCATCTCAACTGCCACTTCTTCTCCTATCGTCCCCGATACAACGATAAAGGGGACGTCCAGCTCGCGCGCCCCGAGTAATTCCAAGGCACGGGGCGCACCAAATTGTGGCATTGCGTAATCGGAAAGAATAAGTTCCGGGGGTGGCACCAGGCACTCCAGGTACCCAGCTTCAGTGTCCACCCGGCGCCACTCCGGAGCATAGCCCGCTCGGCGGAGCTCGCGAACCATCAACTCCGCATGGGCAGGTTCGTCCTCGACAATGAGCACGCGGAGGGGGACGGGGGGCGAATCTGGGGTGTCGGACCCCGACAACTCAGCGGTCACGGCAGGCGAGGAATCTTTTCTTGCATCATCCGTTCGGAAGCCGGTTGAGAAGAACCCAGTAGAGGCCCAATGAGCGCACCGCGTCGCTGAACTGTTGGAAGTCGACGGGTTTGACGATGTAGCTGTTGACCCCCAGCCCGTAGCAGGCCTTCAAGTCGTGGTCCTCATTGGAGGAGGTCAGCATGACGACGGGGATCATCTTCGTCCGCGGATCTGCCTTGATGCGGCGCAGCACTTCGATCCCATCCAGCTTGGGGAGTTTCAGGTCCAGCAGGATCAGCTTGGGGCTGCCCGTGGGCGCGGTCCCGTTTGCGAAGAGGAAATTCACCGCCTCCGCGCCGTCTCGGGCCACCCGAATGTGATTGGAGACGTTGTTCTTCCGGAGCGCCCGGACGGTCATTTCCGCGTGCGCGGGGTTGTCCTCGACCAGCAGGATTTCCATGGGATCTCCCGTCATGGGGCATCGCTCCTCGCCAGGGTGAAGTAAAATGTGGCGCCCTTGCCAACCTCCCCTTCGGCCCAGACACGCCCCCCGTGGCGACGGATGACGCGCTGGACAATGGCCAGTCCCACACCGGTCCCCTCATAATCCTCCTGACGGTGTAGGCGCTGAAAGACGCGGAAGAGTTTATCGGCATATTGCATATCAAAACCCACCCCATTGTCCCGGACGAAGTACGTGTAGTGCGCGGGCTCGTTCGGGTCTTGACGCCACCCCACCTCGACCAGGGGGTCTTTTCGGTTGCGGCTGAACTTCAGGGCGTTGGAGAGGAGGTTCACGTAGACCTGCTGGAGCAGCCCAGGATCCGCCTGACAGCGGGGCAGGTCGTCGACCCGGATACCCCGCGCCCCTCCCCCCCCTGTCCCATCGAGCTCGGCGATGGCCTGGCGGACCACGTCCGCCGGCGAGATCGGCCGTTCCCGGATGGGTTGGCGACCGAGGCGGGAGAGCGCCAGCAGGTCATTGATGAGGCTACTCATGTGTTGAGTGCTCGACGCGATTTGGGCGAGGAGGCGGCGCGCATCCTCCGGAAGCGCAGCGACGTGATCTTCAAGCAGGATCTGCGAAAACCCGCCAATCGTAATCAAGGGTGACCGCAGATCATGCGCGACCGAGTACGCAAAGGCTTCGAGTTCTTGATTCGCGGCCTCAAGCTGAGCCGTGCGTCGCCGCACGCGATCTTCCAGTTCCTTATTGAGCGCGTGGACCTCCCGCTCTGCCCGTTTTTGTTCGGTGATGTCTTGGGCAACGACGAGTGCGGCTTCCCGACCGGCAAACTCTAGAGTATGTGAGACGATGTGAACATCAATGACCTCTCCGTCCTTGCGGCGGTGCCGCCATTCGCCAGAATTCCGCAGTCCGGGGCCGAGCTCAACGATGCTCTTGGACAAACGATCGATATCCTCCGTTGGTCGAATATCGGTGATCTGCATTGCAAGAAACTCTGCGCGTGTATACCCATATTGAACGATAGCGGCGTCGTTCACCTCGAGAAACTCGAGGGTCCGCCGATCGTACACCCACATCGGGAGTGGGTTGTTGGCGAGGAGGTACTGGAAGTTGATGTTGAGTTCATCGAGTGCCGTTCTACGGCGTGCCATCATTCACGCTCGCGGGGGCCAGGCATTGTGAAGGAAACGGATCTCATCTCTGCCCTGATTGCTTCTTCGCTCCCGCCCCACCTGGGATAACGCCCGCCGGAGTGAGACCGTGCTGATCTGGGACTGCTTGCCCCGAAGAAGCTGACGGATTGCCCTCAAGCCAAGCTCTGACGCCTTGGACGCTCAACCCATCTTCTTCCATCAGACAGCGAATCTCCCGAATCAGCCGCAGGTCCCGTGTCGAGTACAATCGGTGTCCGCCCTTTGTCCTCCCAGGGCAGAGCAGTTTGTCGCGACCTTCCCAGTTTCTGAGTCGCCGGGCAGGTATACCTGTGAGCGCGGCAGCCGTCCGTATCGGGTAGATTGGCAGGTCATCCGGTCCCATGGGGGTCATTTTCCTCTCTTTTGCAGAGAGAATACCCAATATGGGACTCTGGTAGTCACCTCCGAAGCCCACTACCTCGCAAGATCGCGCCTCAAGTCGGAGCGTGGGCACTTTACGTTCTGGCCACGCGGCGGGCGTAACGGGATTCGGACCTGATGCTCGGGTTTGGTCGAATCCACGTCAAGGGAGATGGAGAGTGAGCCCTTGTGTCGCGGATCGGCTTGGCCGCCGTTGGCTATCCGTGGGCACGGGTTAGTGGAGAAACGCTTGAGAAATAAGAAAAAAGGTGGTGGAGGCGGCGGGAATCGAACCGGCGCCAACCGATCCCCATGTTTCGTCAGAGCCCTTGGAAACAAGGGTCCCAGCGATGGTCCCTCGTGGCGGCTGGGTCGCTTGCACTCATTCTACACTTGTCGCGGTGGTTCGCCTGTTGCGTCACCCCGTAGATCCGCGATCACAAGGCGGGCACGCTGTTGACGCCTCAGGTCCTCGCAGAGCCCGGTGTTTCTGCCGGTCATTTCGCCCGGACGCGAGCATCGATCGGGACATCGACAACGACATCCGAGTGGTCGTAATACTCGGCGACGAGCTTGGCGCTATATTTCTTCCGGAACCGCTCCAGCACTCGCTGGACCGCCAATCGTGCCCGTCTCGGACGTCCTATCGCCGCCAACGCGCGTCGGCCCGCCCGCAGGGTGAGCGTCGGATCGGCGAGCACATTCCGAAACCACTGGGTGCGTGACCCATGCAGCGGGAGGAGCCACAGGGTCTTTCCCTCGAGTGCGAACCATACTGGAAGTGTCACTTCGCGTCCACTGCGGCGTCCCTTCACAGTAATATTAATCTCCTCGCGATCCCGGAGCGCTTTCGCAAAATCCGCCTGGACCATAATGATCCCCTCCTACACACAATTGCCGTGTCTTCGCCCGAAGCCCCACCTTGACCGAATAGGCTCCCATGTAGGTTCCTGGTCCAAGACCGCAAGGCCCCCTCACCTGTCGTGAGCCCCAGGCATCAAAACTCCACCTGGGGGCGAGCGCGGAAGATCGAGATGTGCTGGTGAACATACCACATATCATTGCGGCGATCCGAACTGCTCCGGGTGTTCACGTGCCAGGGTCCGCATGAGTCTGAGCACATCGTCGATGCGCTCTTCCAGCCTTCTGGTATGAGACCGGTGTCTTACTCGTCTCTGTGAAACTGATCTTGAACACCTTCCACATGGAAGCGCAAGAAACAGGTCGTGAGTGAGTCCCTTGACGAGAAGCGCGGCGACGAACAGACTGAAGGTGAGAAAAATAACTACCGATGAGGCACGATCTATTATGGATGTGTTGCAAGGGCATGTCGTTCCTTCCTAGTCTTCATGTGCTCCTCCGCAATCGTCTTGCACGTTTCCTCAACGCTCTCCATATTGAGGGGCATGGATGCGGGTTCGTGCCCCACGGGAGAAGCTCGGGTCCCTATGTGCGTGAACATGAGACTCGTCACTATTCTACCGAACGTGAGGACTTTCTGGTGTTATTGTTCGGCAGGACTTGGGAACTCCGGCTGGGTAGACACTTTTGGAAACGCTCGTGCACAACAGGGGTAAAGGGGGAGACAAGATGGCTAGTGTACGACTCTTGGTGATTTATCCGCGTCCTAAAGATGTTGCTGTTTTCGAACGGCAGTACACGGAGCAGCACCTCCCGCTGGCCGCCAAAAAGATACCTGGCAAGATCAAGTTCGTGACGGCGAAGGTGCTAGGTACTCCAACTGGGGAGACACCGCCTTTTTATCGCATCGCTGAGTTGCACTTCCCGTCATTGGAGGCGCTTCAGAAGGCGGCCAGTTCTCAGGGCGCTCAGGAGGCAATTGCTGACGCCGTGGCCCTATCGACAGGA
>DATEHM010000134.1:0-15293 GCA_035279545.1 bacterium
CGAGACCTCCGACGCGCTCGAACCGGAGGGCGACGTCCACGCGTCCGCCGCGTACCGGCGCCATCTGGCCCGGGTCCTCACCGCGCGCGCCCTCACCCGCGCGGCGGCGGTCGCGGCGGGGAGGGGTGTGGCGTGACGGAGGTCGTGGTGGCCTTCGTGCTCAACGGCCGGCCGTGTGAGGTGCGGACGGCGGCGCACCGGACGCTCGCCGACCTCCTGCGCGACGATCTGGGCGCCACCGAGGTCAAGGAAGGCTGCGGCGAGGGGGTCTGCGGGACGTGTACCGTGCTGCTCGACGGCGAGCCGGTGAGCAGCTGTCTCGTGCTGGCGCCCCGCGTGGCCGGACGGCGGGTGACGACCGTACGCGGCCTGGGGGAGGGCGACGCCCTCCACCCGCTGCAGGAGGCGTTCGTGCGCTGCGGCGCCGCCCAGTGCGGATTCTGCACCCCCGGCATGATCCTCACCGCCTACGCCTTCCTGCGCGAGTCACCCTCGCCCACCCGCGACGAAATCCGCCGGGCCATCGCCGGCAACCTCTGCCGCTGCACCGGGTACGCGGCGATCATCGACGCGATCGCGAGCACCGTGGAAAAGGGAGGCGTCCGTCCATGACGGGCCGAGCTGCCGCGGCGACGGCGAAGGCCCTGCGGGTGGTCGGGCGGCCGCTCCCCCGCCACGACGCCTGGGACAAGGTGTTGGGCCGCACGCTCTACGCCGCCGACTGGCAGATGCCGGGGATGCTCTACGGCGCGGTGCTGCGATCACCGTACCCCGTCGCGCGGATCCGGCGCATCGATCCCGCGCCGGCCCGCGCCCTCCACGGGGTCGCCGCGGTCCTCTTGGCGCAGGACGTTCCCCACAACACCCTGTGGACGAACGTTCCGGGCCAGACGAGCGACGTCGGACCCCTCCGCGCCCGGATCCAGGTCCTGGCGCAGGACGTCGTGCGGTATCAGGGTGAGCCGGTCGCGCTGGTCGCGGCGGAGAGCCGGGAGCTGGCGCAGCGGGCCGCAGAGCTGATCGTGGTCGACTACGATCCGCAGCCGGGAGTGTTCGATCCGGAGGCCGCGCTCGCCCCCGGCGCCCCGCCGGTGCACGACGGCGGGAACCTGCTGGCCCGCTGGAACATCCGGCGCGGCGACGCTGAGCTGGCGTTGCGAAAAGCCGATGTGGTCGTGGAAACGACCTATCGGTGCCAGTTCGTCGACCACGCCTACCTGGAGCCGGAGACGGGGGTGGCCTGGATCGACAGCGGCGGCATCCTGACCATCCGGGTGTCCACCCAGGTCATCGAACACTTCCGGGACGTGGCCGAGGTCCTCGGCCTCCCGCAGCACGCCGTCCGGGTGATCGGGCCCTACCTCGGCGGCGGGTTTGGCGGGAAGGAGGACGTGACGGTGGAGGTCTTCCTCGGCCTACTGGCGTGGCGCACGCAGCGGCCGGTGAAGATGACCTGGTCGCGCCAGGAGTCGCTCCTCGCGCGACCGAAGCGGCATCCGTTCATCCTGCGGTACCGCACCGGGGCGGCGCGGGACGGCCGGGTGATCGCCCAGGCGATCGAACTCCTGGCGGACTCGGGGGCGTACGCCTATTTGAGCGCGCTCGTGCTCATGTACGCCGCGGTCACCGCGGCCGGCCCCTATCGGGTGCCCGACGTGTCGATCGAGGCGCGCGTGGCCTACACCAACAATCCGCCGACGAGCGCGATGCGCGGATTCGGCGCGATGCAGATGGTGCTCGGGTACGAATCCCAAATGGATCAGCTGGCCAGGCGGTTCAAGATCGACCCGGTCGAGCTGCGCGCCCGCAACGCGCTGGCGAAGGGGGATACGCTCCCGATCGGACAACGGCTCGATACCTATGTCGGCGTGGTCGAGGCGGCCCGCCGGGTCTGGGAGGCGCTCGGCCCCCGCCGAGCGGCCAGCACGCCGGCGCACCGCGTGGGACGCGGGCTGGCCTGCAACATCCAGCCCTACGGCCGCATCGTCTGGCTCCACGACTGGGCCAGCGCCTGGGTGGGGTTTGAAATGGACGGGAGCCTGGTGATCCGCACGGGAGCGCCCGACGTGGGCGGGGGGCAGGCCGCCGCGCTCTGCCAGATCGCCGCCGAGGTGCTCGATCTCGATCCCGCCCGCGTCGCCATCCACATCGCCGATAGCGCGCTGACGCCGCTCGCCGGCACCACGACGGCGACCCGCCAGCTCTACATGTCCGGCAACGCCGTGCTCGCCGCCTGCGAGGCCCTGCGCCAGCAGATCGTCGCCGTGGCCGCCCAGATGCTGGGGGCCCCCGCCGGGAGCGTTGGGCTGCTGGACGGGGCGGCCATCGCCGCCGACGGGCGCCGCGTGGCGCTGCCGGAGATCATGCGGGAGTGTGCCCGCCTGGGAGTCTCGCGCAGCCACCTGGCCGTCTACCACGCCCCCGCCGGCGATCCGGTCGACCTGGAGCGGGGCGGGGGGCGGGTGTTTCCCGACTACACGTTCGGGGCCCACGCCGTCGAGGTCGAAGTGGACACGGAGACCGGAGCCGTTCGGGTGCTCCGGCACGTCGCCTGTCACGATGTGGGGCGGGCGATCAATCCGCAGAGCGTGCGGGGGCAGATCCAGGGCGGCGCGGTGATGGGCCTCGGCTACGGCCTCTGGGAAGAGGTGGCGCTCGACCGCGGCGTGAATCTCTCGACGTTGTTTGCGACGTACCTCATCCCGACGTCGCTCGACGTGCCCGACGTCGAGCCCATCCTGATCGAATCGGGAGAGGGCAAGGGTCCGTTTGGCGCTCGAGGGATCGGCGAGCCGCCGATCGCGCCGCCGGCCGCGGCGATCGCCAACGCCGTGGAAGACGCGGTGGGGGTGCGGATGACCGAACTGCCGATCACCCCCGAGCGGGTGGCGCGCGCGCTCGGGCTGCTCGCAGATCGCTAGGGGATCGTTGCCGCGGGGTCGGCGGCGAGGATGCGATCCCTCGCCGGAGTACCGGACCGCGCATGACTCAGCGGAGGTGATCTGAGGTGAAGCCGCAGGAACTCCGGCAGGTGCTGGAGGCCGATCTGGAAAACGTCTGGCACCCCATGACCCAGCATAAGCTGCTGGCGAAGCAGCCTCCGAAGGTCATCGTGGGCGCCGAGGGGTCGACGATCGTCGACGCCGAGGGCCGCGAATACCTGGACGCGATGGCGGGGCTCTGGTGCGTCAATGTGGGATACGGGCGCCGGGAGATCGCCGAGGCCGTCTACCGGCAGATGCTGCAGTTGCCGTATTACCCGCACACGCAGGCCAACGTCCCGGCGGCAAACCTGGCGGACCGCTTGACCGCGCTGACCGGCGGCGAGCCGTCTCACACCTACTTTGTGAACAGCGGCACCGAGGCCAACGAGGCCGCGTTCAAGCTGGCCCGGCAGTACCACCGGCAGGTGCACCCCGGGGAGCCCCGGTACAAGACCATCGCGCGGCACTACTCCTATCACGGCACCAGCATGGCGACCCTCGCCGCCGGGTGCGTGCCCGAGCGGAAGACCAAGTACGAGCCCCTAGGCGATGGGTTCCTCCACGTTCCGCCCGTCTACTGCTACCGGTGCCCGTTCGGGCTGTCGTACCCGTCGTGCGGGATGGCCTGCGCCAAGCAGATCGAGTACGCGATCCGGGCCGAGGGCGCGGAGACCGTGGCGGCGGTCGTGCTCGAGCCGGTCCAGAGCGCCGTGGGGGTGCTGGTGCCGCCGGACGAGTACCTGCCCGAGGTGGCCGCGGCGTGCCGCCGGCATGGGGTGCTCTTGATCCTGGACGAGGTGATCAACGGCTTCGGCCGCACCGGGAAGATGTTCGCCCACCAGCACTACGGGGTCGTCCCCGATCTCCTCTGCCTGGCCAAGGGGCTGACCAGCGGCTACCAGCCCATCGGCGCCGTCATGGCCACGAGCGAGGTCTTCAATGGGTTCCTCGGGGAGTTGGAGGAGAACCGCCAGAACGCCCAGGTGAACACCTGGGGCGGCCACGCCGCGGCCTGCGCGGCCGCGCTGGTCAACCTGGACATTATGGAGCGGGAGCGGCTGCCGGAGCGCGCGGCGGAGACCGGCGCGCATCTGCTGGAGGGGCTGCGCGGCCTCTTGTCGCTGCCCGCGGTCGGAGACATCCGCGGGAAGGGCCTGCTGCTCGCCGTCGAACTGGTGGAGGATAAGCAGACGCGGTTCCCCTTGGGCAGCGCGCGCATGGCGGCGGTGATCCGCGGGTGTCTCGACCAGGGGGTGATCGTCGGCCGGTCCTCCGGCGCCGGCGGCGGCCTCGGCAACTGCGTGACCCTCGCCCCTCCGCTCGTGCTCACCCAGGCCGAAGCCGACCGGATCGTGGCCACCCTGCGCGACGTGATCGGCCGGGAACCACGGTAACCCCGATCTGTCACGCCCGCCCTGCGGGCTGTTGCGGGCAGGAGAACGACCCGCCCGCAGGGTAAAGGGTGCCCACCAAAACGTCATTCACATATGTGAACGCCCGTTTGGCGGTGAAGTCGGCGGGGCGGACTCTGGACTTGTTGGAGCTGCTGAGCAATCAGCGCCAGGGGCTCTCTCTCGCGGAAATCAGCCAGACCCTGCGTATCCCCAAGTCGAGCACGCTCCAGATCCTGCGCACCCTGGAAGCCCGCGAATACGTGGCCCGCGACGGCCCGACGAACCGGTTTCGGCTGGACGTGCGGGTGTTCGCGCTGGGGCGGGCGTATGCGGAGAGCATCGATCTCGTGCGCCAGGGGCAGCGGGTGCTGGCGGAGCTGTCGCGCGAGCTGGACGAGACCTGCCACCTCGCCGTGTTGGACGGGCTCGACGTGGTCTACGTCGCCAAGGAGGAGTCCAGCCAGCCGATGCGGATGGTCTCCGCCGTCGGCCGGCGGATCCCGGCGCACGCCACGGGGGTGGGGAAGATGCTGCTGGCGATGCTCGACGAGTCCGGGCTGAGCGCCCGCCTGAAGGGTGTGCGCCTGGCCCGGCTCACCCCGCGGACGCTCACCGCCGCCGCCCGCCTGCGCGACGAACTCCGGACGACCCGGGCGCGCGGCTTCGCCTTCGACGACGGCGAGTCCACGGAGGGCCTGCAGTGCCTGGCCGCGCCGGTGATGGACCAGCACGCACAGGCGATCGCGGCGATCAGCGCGTCGGTGCCGGCGGTGCGGCTCCCCGCCGATCGGGTGCGCGAGGTGCTGGCGGGGGTCTGCGAGGCGGCCCGGCGCCTCTCCAGGGCGCTGGGGTACGGCGGTGCGTACCGGGGCGCCCTGGCCGCGCATCGAGACGACTTGGGCGAGTGGCTGAAGACGATCCGCGCGCCGTCAGGCCGGCGCCCCGATACGCTGGCGCGGCGGTAAGGGGGGAAGGGCGATGGAGTTCCGCGGGCTGATTCCCCCGGTGATCACCCCGTTCCGAGACGGGCGGGTGGACGGCGACGGCATCGAGCGGCTGGTGGCCTCCTGCGCCCCGCACCTCGACGGCATGGTGGTGGCCGGCAGCACGGGGGAGGGTCCCAGCCTGACCTTCGCCGAACGCACGCAGGCCATCGAGCGCTTCGGCCGGGCGATGGGGGGCGGGATGCACCTGATCATCGGGGTGGCGGAGACGAGTCTGGAGACGATCCGCGCGCTCGTCCGCTTCGGCGATGAGCACGGCGCCGTCGGCTATCTCGTGCCGCTCCCATTTTACTTCCGGCACACCAGCGAGACGATCACGGCGTTCTTTCGCGAGGTCTCGGGGTACACCGACCGCGAAATCGTCGTTTACGACAACCCGTCCACGACCAAGACGGTGCTCACCCCCGCCGACTACTCCCGTCTGGCCGGGCTGCGGGACAACATCCGCCACGTCAAGATCACGGACACGACCCTGGACAAGGTGGATGCCGCTAAGGCCCACGGTGACCTCATCCTGCTCTCCGGGTCGGACGAGGTGATGCAGCAGCAGGTCGTGCGGGGGTGCGAAGGGACGATCACCGCGACCCCCCAGGTGTTTCCCGCGCGGTGCCGGGCGTGGTTCAACGCCGCGCGCGCCGGAGACTTAAGCGCGTCCACCCGGCTCTTCGCGCAACTGCTGCCGTTCATCAATGAAGTCATGATCGGCACCGATGACTACCCCGCGGTGATCAAGTACGCCCTGCGCCATCGGGGGGTCATCGCCTCCGATGAGGTGCGGGCGCCGCTCGCGCCGTTGAGCCCCGTGCGCCGGCGGATCCTGGACAGCGTGTTGCCGCTGCTCGGGGAGTAGACGCCGATGCGCACCCTCGTCTACCTCGGCCCCCGGCGGATGGAGCTCCAGGACGCGCCGCCGCCGCCCGTGCGCCCCGAGGAGGTCGTCGTCAAAGTGGAGGCGTCCGGCGTCTGCGGATCGGACCTGCACGGGTACCTGGGAAAGAGCCTGAACCGGGTGCCGCCGCTGGTGATGGGGCACGAGTTTGCCGGAACCGTGACCGCCGTCGGACCGGGCGTGCGCGACCTCGCCGTGGGGTCCCCGGTCGCCGTCTACCCGCTGATCACCTGCGGCCGGTGTTCGGCCTGCCGCCGCGGGGACACGTCCCAGTGCCGATCGCGGCAGGTGATCGGGGTCCACCGCCCCGGAGGGTTCGCGGACTTTGTGGCGGTGCCGAGGGCCTCGGTCGTCCCCCTCCCCCCGGGTGTCTCCGTCTTCACGGCGAGCCTGGCGGAGCCCCTGGCGAACGCCGTCCACATCTTCGACCGGAACGCGCACGGGCTCCCGCGCCGGGTCGCCATCTTCGGGGCGGGGACGCAGGGGTTGATGGCCCTGCATCTGGCGCGCCTGCTGTCCCCGGTCGTCCTCGTTTCGGTGGATCTCGTGCCGGCGCGGTTGGCGCTGGCGCAGCGGCTGGGGGCCACGGCGGCGCTCAACGCTCAGGCGGAGGACGTGGTGGCGCGGATCCGGGAGCTCACCGACGGCGAGGGCGTGGACCTGGCCATCGAGGCGGTGGGCAGCTCGCCGACGCGGCAGGCGGCGGTGTCCTGCGTTCGCAGCGGCGGACGGGTGACGCTGCTGGGCCTGGGGGAAGAGACCACGCCGTTCAACGCTGTCGACATCGTGAACCGCGAGATCGAGGTCCACGGCTCATACGCCTACACCTACGACAACTTTGTCCGCGCCGTGGAGTTTCTGCGATCCGGGCTGGTCGAGGGGGAGTGGGCCCGGCCCTATCCGCTCGAGGCGGGGCCGGCGGTGTTCGAGCGGCTCACCACCGATCCCGGCGATCTGATCAAAGCCGTGCTGACACCGGCGAGCTGAGGAGGAGGGCGGTATGAACGGAATCTTTACGCTCTTTAACTTCAGCAGCGCGGGGGAATACCTCCCCGATCTCTTCCGTGGAGCGCTGATCAGTGTCGAGCTCACCCTCACCGTCATGGCGCTCAGCTTGGTGTTCGGGCTGATCGTGGCGCTGGCGCGGATGACCAGGTTCCGGGCCGTGCGGACGGTGGCCACGTTCTACATCGAGATCATCCGCGGGACCCCGGCGCTGCTGCAGCTCTTCTACATCTACTTTGTCCTGCCCGCGTTTGGGATCAAGCTCCCCCCGTTCACGGCCGGGGTGATCGGCCTGACGATCAACTACTCCGCCTATCTCTCGGAAGTGTACCGCGCCGGGATCCAAGCGGTGGCGAAGGGGCAGCTTGAGGCCGCGCAGGCGTTGGGGATGTCCCGGACGCTGATGATGCGGCTGATTATCCTGCCGCAGGCCATCCGCATCATCGTCCCGCCCCTGGGGAACTATTTCATCTCCCTGTTCAAGGACACCGCCCTCGCCTCGCTGATCACGGTCAAGGAGTTGATCTTTACCGGACAGATCATCGCGGCGACGAACTTTCAGTACTTCGCCATCTTCACGATCATCGGCGTCATCTACCTCGCCATCTCCTACCCGGGGTCGCTCGGCGTGCAGTACCTCGAGCGGCGGATGAAGATCGGGTACCGGCCCCGGCGGGACGCGCCGATGGGCGGCCCCACCCGGGGCGCGCCGCAGGGAGCGGTATCATGATCCGGCTGGAAGGGATCAACAAGTCTTTCGGCCGTCTGCACGTCCTGCGGGACGTCTCGCTCGAGGTCCAAAAGGGCGAGGTGGTCTGCCTGATCGGGCCGTCGGGAGCGGGGAAGTCGACGCTGTTGCGGTGCATCAACCATCTGGAGCCGCTGGACAGCGGGACGATTTACATCGAGGGGGTCCCGGTCTACCGCTACACTCGGGAGGGGCAGAAGATTGCCGATTCCGATCACAAGATCGAAGCGTTGCGGTCGCAGGTCGGCATGGTGTTCCAGTCCTTCAACCTGTTCCCGCACCTGACGGCGCTCGAAAATTTGATGGTCGCGCCGGTCTACGTTCGGCGCGAGGCGAAGGAAGAGGTCCGCCAGCGAGCCGTGGCGCTTTTGGCGAAGGTCGGCCTCTCCGACAAGGTCGGTGCGTATCCACACGAGTTGAGCGGCGGGCAGCAGCAGCGGGTCGCCATCGCGCGGGCGCTGGCCATGCAGCCGAAGGCGATGCTCTTCGACGAGGTGACCTCGGCCCTGGATCCGGAACTGATCGGCGAGGTGCTGCGGGTGATGCGCCAGCTGGCCGGTGAGGGCATGACGATGCTCGTCGTCACGCATGAGATGGGGTTCGCGCGGGACGTCGCCGATCGGGTGATCTTCATGGCCGACGGCGTCATCATGGAGCAGGGGGCGCCGCAGCAGATGTTCTCGGCCCCGAGGAACGAGCGCACGAGGCAGTTCCTCCAGTCGATCCTCGAGCGGAACGCCGAGCTGGGGGACGACCCGACGGCGTTCTCGGCCACGCCCTCTCGATGAAGATCATCGCGGTCTCTCCGGTGATCGTTGGAGCCGGCATGCGCAATTGGGTGTTCGCGAAGGTGGAGACCGACGCGGGGGTCGTGGGGTGGGGGGAGTGCACCACCGAGTGGAAGACGCGATCGGTCGCCGCGTGCCTGGCCGACCTCGCCGCGTTTCTCGTCGGCGAGGATCCCCTGCGCATCGAGCACCTGTGGCAGGTGATGAGCCGCCAGGGCTTCTTCCGCGGCGGGATCATCGCGATGAGTGCCATCAGCGGGGTGGATCAGGCGCTGTGGGACATCGCCGGCAAGGTGCACGGAGTGCCCACCTACCAACTCCTCGGCGGGGCCGTGCGCGACCGGGTGCGTCTCTATGATCACCTGGGGGGTGGGCGGGCGGACGCCGTCTATGAATCGTTCACCCCGGAAGAGGTCGCCTCGCACGCGCGGGCGTCCGTGGAGCAAGGCTTCACGGCCGTGAAGGCGGTGTGCGTTCCCCGGACCGCCCCCCTCGACGGCCCAAAGCCGGTGAAGCTCGTCGAGCGGCTGATGGGGGCGCTGCGAGACGCCGTGGGGGATGAGGTGGACATCATGCTCGACTTTCACGGCCGCACGACCCCCGCGATGGGGATCCGGTACGGTCGGGCGGTCGCTCCCTACGCGCCCCTGTTCATCGAAGAGCCGTGTCTGCCGGAGAACGTGGAGGCGATGGCGGAGGTGGCCCGCCAGCAGCCGTGCCCGGTGGCCGCAGGGGAGCGGCTGGTGACGCGGTTTCAGTTCCGGCCCCTGCTGGAGCAGCGAGCGTGCGCGGTCCTGCAGCCCGACGTCGGGCACTGCGGCGGGCTCTCGGAACTGAAGAAGATCGCCGCGATGGCGGAATCCTACTACATAGCCGTGGCGCCCCACACCCCCGGGGGACCGGTGGCGCAGGCCGCGTGCCTCCACTTTGCCCTCTCCACCCCGAATTTCCTGATCCAGGAACAGATGTGGGCCGATGTCCCGTGGCGCGACGACATCGTCGACGAGCCGATCGAGCGTCGGGCCGGGCAGATGCTCCTGCCGACCCGTCCCGGGCTCGGCATCAACATTGACGAGCGCAAGGCGGCGAAGCACCCGATGGCGCAGGAGCCGCTGATGCGGTACTTCCACGCCGACGGCGCCGTCGCCGATTGGTGAGGCGGGGGGTCGCGGGATGAGGATCAGCGACGTCCGGACGATCGTCGTCGGCACCAGCTGGCGCAACCTCATCCTGGTGAAGGCCACGACCGACGAAGGCCTGTACGGCGTCGGAGAGGCGACGACGCAGAACCGTGAAGAGGGGGTGGTGGGGTACCTGCAGGGCCTGTACCGGCGGTTCGTGCTGGGCGCCGATCCGCTCCGCATCGAGGATCTCGTGAACCGGATGTACCGCGACGAATTCTGGCGGGGCGGCGTCGTCGCCATGAGCGGAATGAGCGCCGTGGAGATGGCCTGTTGGGATATCCTCGGCAAGCTGACCCACCACCCCGTCTATCAGTTGCTGGGCGGGGCGTGCTGGGACCGGCTCATGGTGTACGCGAACGGCTGGTATCAGACGGACACGCGGACGCCCGACGAATTTGCACGGCTGGCCGGGCAAGTGGCGCACAAAGGATACCGGGCGCTGAAGGTGGATCCGTTCGGCCCCGGATTCTATGAGCTTGAGCACGCCGAGTTCGATCGCAGCGTCCAGATCGTGGCGGCGGTACGCGACGCGGTGGGCCCGCAGTTCGAGATTCACGTGGAGGGACATGGGCGCTTCACCCCCGCCACGGCCCTCGCGCTGGCGCGCGCGCTGGCGCCGTCCCGGCCTTCCTGGTTCGAAGAGCCCGTTCCGCCGGAGAACCTGGAAGCGCTCCGCCGGGTCGTCGAGGGCAGCCCGGTGCCGATCGCGACCGGTGAGCGCATCTTCGGTCACGTCGAATACGGGCGGCTCTTCCAGCATGCGAGTCCGGATGTCGTTCAGCCGGATATTGCGCACGCCGGGGGCTTTTTGGGGCTGAAGAAGATCGCCGCGATGGCCGATGCCCATTACGTGACGGTCGCCCCACACAACGCGAACAGCCCGTTTTGCACCGCCGCGACCGCTCATGCCTGTGCGGCGATGACCAATTTCAAGATCCTCGAAGTGTTTGACGATTTCCAAGAACCCTGGCTCTGGGAGGTGTTCAGCGGGGTCCCCCGCGTCGTGGAGGGATCCCTCCCTCTGCCGGGCGGACCGGGCATCGGCGCCGACATCAATGAAGATGCGGCCCGGGAGCATCCGTACGTCCAAGGCTTCTTCAATCTCTTCGAGCCCGGGTGGGAGCGGCGTCGATTCTCACACGACGACACCGCTTCCGCCGCGGCCCGGGCGAGACGATCTGGCCTCTGAGCGATCACGCCGCGGCGGGGGCATTCAGGCTACGCCGCGCCAATCGAGAGGGGGGGTGGGGTGCGCCGGACGGGTACGAGGTCGGTCCAGTCGGTCAGATGCAGAAGGAGGGATGACGGCATGCGGGGCAAGACTACGGGAATGGTGTTCGTGCTCCTCGCCACGGTGTGTCTGGTCGGCACGTCTTTTCCTGTCAGCGCGGGAGTGGGGGGAATCGGCGGCGTCGGCTCCTTCACAGGCGGCGACGGTTCCTTCAAACGCGTGCTGCGCGAAGGCATCGTGATCGGCATCGCCAACGATTACCCGTTCACCTACCAGGACGAGAAGACCAAGGAGATGGACGGGCTCGACGTCAGGATCTTTCGGATGATCACCAAGCTACTCGGCATCGAGAAGGTTTCCTGGCAGATCGTCCAGTTCGATGCGATGATTCCCGGGCTGATCTCAAAACGCTGGGACGTCGCGGCCGACAACATCCACGAGAACCCGAAGCGTCTGGCGGTGATCGATTTCACCAGCCCGGCGTACTGGTACGGGTCATCGCTCGCGGTGCGCAAGGGGAATCCCAAGAACATCCACACGTCGGCCGACCTCGCCGGCAAGATCGTGGGGACGGTCCGCGGCAGCTTCAACCACGACCTCCTGGGCCGGCGGAAGGATCTGAAAGAGCTCAAACTTTACGCCACGAACGAGGCGGAGTTTGCCGACCTGGTGGCGGGGCGGATCGATGTGTCGATGGAGGACGACATCAAGGTCGGCCTGTTCATCAAGAACCACCCCGGCGTGCCGATCGAGTTTGCCACCGGCTATTCACCTTCGCTGGAGGAGTACGGATACGCCCGGTACGGGATCCGGAAGGACGACATCGATCTCAACTTCGCCATTTCGCGCGCCATCGATGAACTGCGCGGGAAGCGGGACGGGATCCCCAAGGTCCTGGAAGAGGGCGGCCTCAGCCTCCGGAACATGTGGTACTGGCCCGTTGTGACCAAATAGGCGCCGTCGTGGGGGCGGCCCGACGCCGCCCCCGCGACTCGGCCCGGGTGATGATGCCGATGCCCCACGGACCGGTCGACCGGCAGACGGTCGGCGCGGACGCCGATCCGGAACGCATGGCCGTCCTCCTCCTGGAGATGGTGCGGATTCCCAGCCCAACAGGGCACAGCGGCGCCGCGGCGTGCCATTACGCCGAACAGCTCCGAACGCTCGGAATGGCCGTCGAGATGAGCACGGAGTTCCGAGGGGCGCCGAGTGTGGTGGCACGCTTGTCCCTGGGCGGTCCCGGCCCCGTGCTGGAGTTCAACGGGCACCTCGACACGGTGCCCGTCCCCCATGCGCCGCCCCGGCGGGAGGGGTCGCGGATCTACGGCCGCGGCGCGGCAGACATGAAGGGCGGTCTGGTGGCGATCTGCGAGGCGGTGCGCCTGCTCGCGGCGCGCCGGGAGGCCCTGCGGGGCGAACTGTTGGTGGTCGCGCACGGGCTGCACGAGGCGCCGACGGGTTACGGGGAGGATCTCGCGGCGCTGGTCCGGCGGGGCGTGAAGGGCGACGCCGCGATTGTCGCGGAGGGGGCCAGCACCATCCTCCCGGTTGTCGGCAAGGGCAACGTCGTCTTCGAGGTGACGATCCGCCGCGACGGCGAGGCCACCCACGAGGTGCGCACCCCGCCCGGCACCCCGAACCCGCTGCTGCTCGCCGCCGAGGTGGTGCGGGGGATGGCCGCGCGGTCCAGGGAGCTGGCGTCGGCTCCCCTGCCGCACGTCGGGCCCGAGACGTACTTCGTCGGGATGCTCCACAGCGGCGACTTCTACAACCGCTTCCCCACGGCCGCGCAGATCACCGGCACGCGCCGGTACGGCGTCCGTACCGGGTTCGCCCGCGTGCGCCAGGAACTCGAGGAGGTGGTCGCACACGCCGTGGAGGGACACGACGTGGTGTGGGAGGTCCGGGCGCAGCGCGATCGCGACGCCTTCGAGCTCGATCCGCTGTCTCCGATCGTCGCGGCGGTGCGGAACGCCTACCGGGAGGTCACGGGGCAACCGCTGCCCCTCGGCGGGGTGAGTATCGTCGGAGACGTCTCGATCTTCGTGAACGACGGCGGCATCCCTGCCGTCTACCACGGTCCGCAGGGCGCGGGCGCCCACGGCGACGTGGAATGGATTGAGGTGAACGAATTGGTGCGCGCCGCGCGGGTGTACGTACAGGCGGCCCGCCACTACTTGGGCGACGGGCGGCGGGCGGTAGCGGACGACGCGTCCCGAGTGGAGGAGTGGGCATGAAGATCACCAAAGTTGAGGCGATCCCTCTGCGGATCCCCGATCTGGATTGGACCCGCGCCGACGGCATCCAGGACGATGTTATCGTGCGCGTGCACACCGATGCCGGGATCACCGGAATCGGCGAGGCCGATGCCTCTCCCGACGTGGTCAAGGCGATCGTGGACGCCCCGGAGTCCTGGATGCGATCCCGGGGACTCGCGAGCGTGCTCGTGGGAGAGGACCCGCTGCACACGGAGCGGCTGTGGGACGCGATGGTCCACGGGACCCTCTGGATGGGCCGGGGCGGGGTGACGATCGAGGCGATCAGCGCGGTCGACCTCGCCCTCTGGGACATCAAGGGCAAGGCCCTCGGCCTCCCCGTGCACACGCTCCTCGGCGGCGCGCGGCGGGATTCGATTCCGGTGTACGCGAGCATGCTATTCGAGTCGGACCTCGGCCTGATGCGCGACCGCGCGCAGCGCCACATCGCCGAGGGATACCGCGCCGTTAAGTTCGGCTGGGGGCCGATGGGCCCGGACTTGGCCACCGACGTCGGGCTCGTCCGGGCGGCGCGGGAGGCGATCGGGAATGCCGCGTTGCTCGTGGACGCGGGGGCCCCCTGGACGGCGCGGGAAGCGATCCTCCGCCTCGATGCCTTCCAGGAGTATCAGCCGTTTTGGCTGGAGGAGGCCCTCGCCAGCGACGACCTCGCCGGCTGGGCGCGGCTCTCCGCCGCCTCGCGCGGCACGCGCATCGCCACGGGGGAGCAGGAGACGCTGGCCGGGGCGTTCCGGGATCTGCTGGAGGTGGGCCGCGTCGACGTCGTCCAGCCCGACTTGGCCCGCGCGGGCGGGTTCACGCAGGGCCGGCGGATCGCCGATCTTGCCGCCGCCAACCACGCGCTGTGCGTGCCGCACGCCTGGAAGTCGGGCATCCTGGTGGCCGCGTCGCTGCACTTCGCCGCCACCTTGCCGGCGATCCCGTTTGTTGAGTACACGGTCGCGGAGTCGCCGCTGCGCGGCGATCTCGTCCGCAGCGCCGTCCAGGTCGCGAACGGGGTGGCGCAGATTCCGCAGACGCCGGGCCTCGGCGTTGAGCTGAACGAAGAGATCGTCGAGCGGTACCGGTCAGATCGCTAGGGTCGACGCGGCGCTCGGACTCGCAGGAGCGGGGAGGCTCGATGGAGATGGACGCGACGCAGACGATCCCGCACATATTTCTCGACTTCATGCAGATGCGGGAGTTTGCCAAGGATCCGCTCGTGTTCGCGGGCGGCGAGGGGATCCGCCTCACCGACACCGCCGGGCGCCGGTACATCGACGGGCTCTCCGGCGTCTTCGTCTGCAGCCTGGGGCACGGCAATATGCCGGTGATCGAGGCGATGATGGCCCAGGCACGCCAGCTGGCGTTCGCGCCGCCGCTGCACGGCACCAGCCTCCCGGCGCTGCAGCTGACCGATCTGCTCCTGCGCATCGCCCCGCCGGGGGTGGGCGCCCTCAAGCTCCTCAGCGGCGGCTCGGAGGCGACGGAGTCGGCGATGAAGCTGGCCCGCCAGTACCACCAGCAGACCGGGCACCCGCGCAGGTACAAAATCATCAGCCGGTACGGAGCCTATCATGGGGGAACGATGGGGGCGCTGTCCGCCGGCGGCGGCCGCGATCGCAAGTCGGTCTACGAGCCGCTCGGCGTGGGGTTCATCCACGTCCATCCGCCGTATTGTTACCGCTGCCCGTTCGACCAGGTCTATCCCGGGTGCGGGCGGACGTGCGTCGGCCTGATCGAGCGCACGATCGAGGCGGAGGATCCCGAAACGGTGGCCGCCGTGATCGTCGAGCCGATCTCGATTTCCT
>DATEHM010000135.1:0-3220 GCA_035279545.1 bacterium
GTGACCGATCCCTCGCCCGACCCCCAATCCTCGGTGGAGCTCGCCGAGTCGCTCTCCGTCGCCTTCCTTGTCCTCCTCGAACGGCTGGCCCCCGTGGAGCGCGCGGTCTTCCTCCTCCACGACGTGTTCGATCTGGAGTACGACGAGATCGCCCGCATCGTAGAAAAATCGGAGACCAATTGCCGGCAGATCCTGTCCCGCGCCCGCGAGCGGGTCGGGGCACCGCGGGCGCGATTCGAGGGTGACACGGAGAAGGCCGAGCAGCTGCTCGCGCGGTTCAACACGGCCGCGAACGGCGGGGACCTCGACGGGCTCGTCGCGCTCCTGGCGGACGACATCACCCTGTGGGTCGACGGCGGCGGCAAGGCCAAGGGCGCCCTGCCCAAACCGGTCCTCGGGAGAGCGCCGGTAGCCAAGGTGCTGATCAACACCATGCGCCGCCTGAACGCGGACGGCATCACGTTCCGTCCGGCCCGGTTGAACGGCCGTCCCGGGATGATCGCCTACATCGCCGGCGCTCCGCAGGCGACCGTCATCTTCGAGCTGGGGCCCGACCAGATCGAGGGGATCTACGTGGTCGCCAATCCGGACAAACTGCAGGGAATCCCGCAGGCGAGCTGAGCTGTCACACTTCCCCCCGCCCGCCTGTCATCGTGGTGTCACAAACGAACCACGACCTGTCAAACGGAGCGACACCATGGATACCTATCTTCCTCCGATCGAGCGCCCCTCGGGCCTCGTGATGAAACTCGTGTACTGGATGACCCGCCGCCGCTTCGGCAAAGTCATGACCCCGCTGAAGGTGATCTCGGCCAGGATGCCGCTCTCGTTCGGCACCTGGGTCGGTAAGGTTTCCCAACTCGACAAGAAGCTCTCGATTTCCCAGGAGCTGAACATCCTGATCCGCCAGCAGGTGGCCCGGATCAACGTCTGCGAGTTTTGCATCGACATCAGCCGGTGGTTCGCCCTGCAACAGGCCCACGCCGTCGAGAAGGTGGACGCGCTCGAGCACTACGCCACGAGTCCTCTGTTCTCGGTAGCCGAGCGGGCGGCACTCGAGTTCGTGACCCGGCTGACGCGGGACAAGACGGTGTCTCCGGCCATATTCCACCGGGTGGCCGAGCATTTCAGTGAGCGTCAGATCTGCGACATCGCCTGGGTGGTGGCGAGCGAGCATGTGTACAACCTGTCCAACATCGCGTTCAACATTCACTCAGACGGGTTCTGCAAGGTGGATCTCTCCAAGCCGGCGTCGGCCGCGGCCTGAGCCCGGGATCGGCTGACCCCGGGGCGGCGCCCCGGGGTTGGCCCGGGCGGGGTGGCGCCTGCGTCCGGACCGTTACATTGCTGTTCGGCCTCAGGTACTGACCGCGTCCAGGAGATCCCCATGCCTCACCGCATGCTGCTCGGCACCGTTCTCTGCCTCTGCGCGGCGGGCGCTCCGAGCGCCCCGCGAGTCCCCATGACCGACCAGAAGACCGTCGAGATCCTCGAGAAGCAGTGGCTCGCGGCGGAGCACGACCGCGCGGCCCTCGACACCATTCTCGCGAAAGACTTCGTGCACCCGGTGTCGGCCGGCGTCTTTCTCACCAAGCCCCAGCACATCGATTGGGCCGTCACCCACCCGGCTCCGAAGGACCGGCGGCAGCAATTCGATCAGCTGCAAGTCCGGGTGTATGGCTCGGCCGCCGTCGTCACCGGCATGGTGATCGCCACCGACGGGGCCGGGCACGAGGACAAGACCGTCTTCACCGATGTGTTCGCGAAGCGCAATGGGCGCTGGCAGGCCGTCAACGCACAGGAAAATGCGGTGAGCCGCTAGCCCGAGGAGGCCTTCGTCAGCGCCCCGGCGCCGCCGCCTCCCCGCCCCGCAGGTACGTGCCCAGTTCGGTGACGTCCTGCCCCAGGGCCTGCAGCACCGCTTCGAACTCGGCACGCTGAATCCGCGCGGCTTCTGAGAAGTCGCCGTGCTCCTTCCGCGCCAAGACCTCGCGCGTCACCATGGCCGATACCGGAATCACGCCGGAACGGACATCGAGGACGGCCATCTCCAGGGTGCACACGGCGCGATACTCGGGCGCTCCGAAAAAGGGCTGGCGGTCGTACAGGGTACAGCCGGGGCGGTAGACCAGGAGCAGGTCGGCCTGCAGCCGCGCCGAGGCCTGGCGGAGCCGGTCGATGGTCGGACGCTCTCCCACCACGAGCCGCGGGAGCACCACGCCTCGTGCGATCCGGGGAATCCGGATCAGCGCGCCCGACAATGAATCAGACAGCGCTTGATTCATCCCCTCGCCGCGATCGAGCCAGCTCCACGGTCCCGAGGGGCTCCGCAACTCGAGGAATCCGACCCGCACATGTTCCGGCAGTGACACCTTGGCCGACAGCAGCCTCGCCACACTTGAATCGGCCTCGTTCGAGTCGGACACGATCCCGAGGTCGGCGGCCAGCGAGTTGGCTTCCGGTTCCCACAGGGAGCTGGCCATGCGCGACGCCGTCCAAGCCGGCTCCGTGCGGACCTGTGGGGATGGGTGTGCACTGCCCGCGCAACCAGCGACTACGAGGAATACCAGGGGCACGGCCTGAATCGGTTGCATAGGCTGCCTCACGGCGGGGGTTCCGTAGTTAGACACCATTCCCCATGGAGACGTTTCGGATGATGAATCACGCACACCCGGCGGGAGGCCGAACCTGACGGAATGGGCAGCCCCAAAAAACAACGGGGCCCGGACTGCCGAGTGGCAATCCGGGCCCTTCGAACCTGAACGTCTAGCCGTCTAACCGTCTAGCCGTCTAGCCGTCTCGTCAGTGTTACTGGCAGACCGGCGCGCCCTCGGCACTCGAGGTCGTCGCAGGAGCGGTCGGCGTCACGGCGCCGATGTAGATCGCGCAGGACGTCGGGGTGTTGATGTTCGTGATGCTCGCGGTCCAACCAGCCTGCGTACCGGTACCCGTGGTGATCGTGCCCAGGGTGTTGCCGGTCGTGGCGCACCACGCGGCGGTGCCGGCGGTGGGCGGGTTGGTGCAGCTGGTGGTCGTGACGTACTTGAGCGAATCGGAGAAGTACGCCTCTTCCGCAGTCACGAGGTTGCGGAGGTCCGACTTCATGGACGCCGCATACGCCTTCTGCTTGGTGTTGGCGAACTTCGGAATCGCGATCGCGGCCAGGATGCCGATGATCACGACGACGATCAACAGCTCGATGAGTGTGAAACCCTTGCGG
>DATEHM010000136.1:0-5668 GCA_035279545.1 bacterium
GGGGGGGCCGGCCGAGGCGGACTCCTCGTCGGCGCGAACAGGGGTGCGCGAGTCCATGACCCGGGCGGCGATCGATCCGGGGTAGGGGAGCGTCGTCCCCTGGAGCTCGGCGAGCAGTCCGGAGACGCCGGCGCGAGTGAAGATGCGGCGGTCGGGATCGGGGAGGAGGAGCCGCGTGGTCCGAGCCCGTCACCCGCATGGCCTCGGCGGTGACGATGGGGAACATGTCGTCCGTGCTCCTGGCGGCCCGCAGGTGCTCGCCCAGGCGATGCAGGGCCTCAAGTTCCGCCGTCCGCCGCGCTTGGGTCTGGTAGAGGACGGCGATCCACCGTTTCTCCTGAGTCAGAACCCCGAGGATCAGCGCCAAGAGGAAGCCGCCCGAGATGAACGTCCCGACTTCGAACCCCGGTGTGATCAGGGTGGCGTGTCCCGTCGTCCGGATCCAGAGGAGGACGATGATGCCCGCGGTGGCAAACGAGGCGGCGACGGCTTGGCGGATATTCAAGCGGGCCGCCGCGGACAGAATCACCAGGTAGTAGAGGTACCGGAAGGGGCTGTCGATACCCCCGGACACGGTGACGAGCAGGGTCGTGACCATGAGATCCAATCCGACGGTCAGATCGGCCTGGCCCAGGCCGGTGACCCAGCGGGGACCGACCGCGAGCAGGATGACGTAGCCTCCCAGCAGCGCCAGGATCGGCAGCAGCACGGGTGAGGTGAGGGGGATGACCCCGACCCAAAGCGCGGGGATCACCGCCAGCAGGACCGCCAGGCGGATCAAGCTGGTCCACTCGTCGGCGGTGGAACGGGAAGAGGCCTTGGGGCCGCGCCCGGGCGGCCGCGGCGCCGGTGGGGGGGCGAGACCCGGCCCCCTGGCCGCCGCCGTGTTCGATTGTGGTCATCATCGGGTGAGGCGCACGCACATGCGGTCCGTCCCTGTTCGGTCTGCCATTCTTATGGGTGCCCCAGATTCGCCGGAAGCATGACCTCTCACAATCCGCGCGTCCGACACGGGATTCCCCAGGCGGCCGGGGCCGTTGTCCGCTGGGGATGAGATCATCGGGGAGGGAAACGTGCCGTCCATAAACCCTGCATACGAACCGCGAACAGCAGCGCAGACCGCCCCATCCGACGGGTCGGGTCCGCCGGGGACGGCCGCGACCCCGCACCTGTTCCGCCCGCTCCGGATCCGGGGGGTGACACTCCGGAATCGCCTCGTGGTGTCACCGATGTGCCAGTACTCGTGCGAAGCGCGCGACGGCCTGGCCACCGCCTGGCACCTCGTCCACCTCGGCACCCGTGCGGTCGGCGGGGCGGGGCTGGTGTTCGCCGAGGCGACGGCGGTGACGCCGGAGGGGCGCATCTCCCCTCAGGATCTCGGACTCTGGTCCGACGCGCACGCCGAGGCCCTCGCGCCCATCGCCGCGTTCGTCAAGGCCCAGGGGGCGGCGGCCGGCATCCAGCTCGCCCACGCCGGCCGCAAGGCCAGCGCGTCGAGGCCGTGGGAAGGGTCGAGGGGGCTCGGCGATGCGGAGGGGGGATGGGTCCCGCTGGGGCCCAGTCCGATTCCCTTCAGCGAGGCGTATCGCGCCCCGGGGGAGATGACGGGGACGGACATCGCCGGGGTCGTCCGGGCGTTCGCGCAGGCGGCGGACCGTGCCCGACAGGCGGGATTTAACGTCCTGGAGATCCACGCGGCGCACGGGTATCTGCTCCACGAGTTTCTCTCGCCGCTCGCGAACCACCGCACCGACGGTTACGGAGGATCGTTCGCGCATCGCAGCCGCTTCTTGCTTGAGGTCGTGGACGCGGTCAAGGCCGCTTGGCCGGAGGAGAACCCTCTCTTCGCCCGCCTCTCCGCGACGGATTGGGTTCCCGGAGGGTGGGAGGCGGACGACAGCGTCCGCCTGTCCGCGGAACTTGCCCGGCATGGGGTGGACGTGGTCGATTGCTCGAGTGGCGGAGCGTCCCCCGCGCAGCAGGTCCCCCTCGCGCCCGGGTATCAGGTGCCCTTCGCCAACCGGATCCGCCGGGAGGCGTCCATGCTGACGATGGCGGTGGGGCTGATCACCACCGCCGAGCAGGCCGAGCGCATCGTGGCGGAGGGGCAGGCCGATCTCGTCGCCATGGCCCGCGAGTTCCTGCGCCACCCCTACGCCGCCCTGCACGCGGCGGAGCGGCTGGGGAGCCCAGACGCGGCGGCCTGGCCGGCGCAGTACCTCCGCGCCCGGTAACCTGAACGCTACGGGCCGGGAAAGGGGGGTCTGCTCGGGGCGCTGCCGCAGCCCGACGAGCACGCGCCCCCCGAGCGCGGCGATGGGGACGAGCAGGCCCGCGACGACCAGCAGGTCCCGTGGTCGATCGTGGCGGGCCATCTCCAGCACCAGGATCACGCTGGCGAGCACGAGCAGGGCCAGCGGGATCCGGCCCGGTGGAATCGGCCGATCTTCGACTCTAGCCGCGACTCCAGGCGGTGTTCTAGGACCGGGCCGTGCGCTGAGTCCGTGCTGAGCGGCTTCGCCGGGCACCGGTTGCACGCCGCGCCGGCGCGCGGTACTGGACGCCGCGCCGGGCGTGATCGACGGCCTGGCGATGGAGCCGCTTCCCGCGCGGGCACTCCCAGGCATCGAGGTGCCGCCGGTAAGTGAACCCGGCCGCAGCGTAGCGATCGGCGCACCGAAACGCGAACCGCGCGACCGCTTCCAGGCTCCCGGCGATGAGCACCAGCAGCACCGTGTACCCCGCCACAAGGAGCGATTCCAGATGCACGCCGGCGAGCATCGCGTCAGGTCTGGGGGGATCTCGCACGTTCCACGAACAGCACCGGCTGCGCCTTCTCCAGGGTGGCGCCGGCGGGCAAGTGGCGCACCCCCAGCCAGCTGAGGTAGACGATGGGCAGCGTGCCTCCGACGATGAAGAGCACATCGCCCGGGAAGCGGAGCCATTCGATCAGCGCATTGGTCGTGTCGGTCAGGAAACTTGAGCGACCGGGCGTCGAAGTACCCGTGGCTAACCGAGGAGTACAGCTGCAAGCTGCCGAGCGGGAAGAGCGTCGCGAAGACCGTCCACGCCAGGCCGAGGTTGAGCGACCACGGGGTCGCACCATAATTCCGCATTCGGTCCGGGAGAGGGAAGATCACTGCGGGGTGGGATGGGGGTATGATAGGGGCAGTGGTACTCCGCGAGGTGCAGCCGTGTCGCCCACGATCCATGCGCTCGTCGGTGCGGCGATCGGGAGGTTCGTCCGGTACCCCGGGGAGGCGCTCCTCGCCGGGATCGCCTCCCACGCGGTGCTGGACTGCCTGCCGCACAGGGACTCCCGCCATCCTGCCGTGCTCCTGGTTCACGCCTGCGGCGTGCTCGCCGTGGCGGCGGCCGCGTTCGCCGCAGGCGATTCCGCGGCGCTGGCCGGGGCGGTAGGAGGGGTGCTCCCCGATCTGGAGAACGTGCGGGAGAAGCAGCCTGCAGACCAGATCTTTCCCGGCCATCGGTTCCGCCACGACCGGTTCGCGGTCGGGCTGAGCCTCGGCGTCGAGCTCCTGCTCGCGGCCGGGGCGGCGCTCGCGCTCGCGGCGACCCATCCGGCGCCTGCCGCCAGGCCATCCCATCGAAAAACCCTCCAAGGTGTGCTTAAATAGAGGCCGTGGTTGGCGAAGAGGCCGATGCCCCATCGAGCGCTGGATCCCGTCGTGTCCCGTGATCCGGGTGGCATCTCCGGACGGCCGGGCACTCACGAGGATGGCGTGTTCCTTCGCGCGTGCCGGCGAGAGCCGACCGCCCACACTCCCGTCTGGCTGATGCGGCAGGCGGGCCGCTACCTGCCGGAGTACCGCGCGATCCGGGAGCGGCTCGGCCTCCTTGAGCTCTGCAAAACCCCCGAAGCCGCAGCCGAGGTGACGCTGCTGGCGGTCGACCGCCTGCAGGTCGATGCGGCGATCATCTTCGCCGACATCCTGCTTGTCGTCGAGCCGCTCGGCGTGGGGCTGGAGTTCGTCGGCGGAGAAGGGCCGGTCATCGAACGCCCGGTGCGCACCCCGGCGGATGCCGATCGGCTGCGGGGGGTGGATCCGGCGGAGAGCCTCGCGTTCGTGTTCGAGGCGGTCCGGCTGGCCAAACGGGGGCTGGCTGGCCGCGTGCCGCTGATCGGGTTCGCCGGGGGCCCGTTTACGGTGGCCTCCTATCTCGTCGAGGGACATTCGTCGCGCGACTTCCTCGCCACCAAGACGCTGATGTATCGCCACCCGGCCACCTGGGGGGCGCTGATGGACGCGCTCACCTCGCTCACCATCGGGTACCTCAACGGCCAGATCGCGGCGGGGGCCGACGCCGTGCAGCTCTTCGACAGCTGGATCGGATGCCTGTCGCCCGACGACTACCGCCGTTTCGTCCTCCCGCACGTGCGCCGGCTCTTCCGCGCCCTCACCCCGGGGGTGCCGGCGATCCACTTCGGGACCGGGACGGCCGGGCTGCTGGAGCTGATGCCGGAGGCGGGGGGAGATGTGATCGGGGTGGACTGGCGCGTCGATCTGGGGGAGGCATGGCGACGCCTCGGTGCCGCGGTGGGAGTCCAGGGAAACCTGGACCCGGCGCTCCTGCTGGCCGACCCGGACGAGATCCGGCGCGGCGTGCGGGCGGTGCTCAGCAGCGCCGCCGGACGCCCGGGGCACATCTTCAATCTGGGGCACGGCGTCCTCCCGAACACGCCCTGGCGGCACGCGGCGGCGATGGTTGAATTCGTGCACGAGGAGAGCCAGCGCTGAGATGGCGACCCCCTACGAGGCGGTCTTGCTGATCGCATTCGGTGGGCCGGACCGGATGGCCGACGTCCGACCGTTCCTAGCCAACGTCCTGCGCGGCCGCCGGGTCCCGCCGGAGCGGGTCGAAGAGGTCGTGCACCACTACGAGAGGTTTGACGGCCATTCGCCGCTCACCGAGCTCACGGTCCGCCAGGCCGAGGCCCTGCGGGTCGACCTGAGCGCCCGCTGCCGGTCGCTTCCGGTCTACGTCGGGATGCGGAACTGGACGCCCTACCTCCACGAGAGCCTCGCGCGGATGCGGGCGGAAGGAATCCGCCGGGCCCTCGGCATCGTCATGGCCGCCCACCGGAGCTACTCGAGCTGGGAGCAGTACCACGAGAACGTGGCGGAGGCCCGCGCCCAGGTCGGCCCGGGGGCGCCTGAGATCGACTACCTGGGGCCGTGGTTCGACCATCCGGGGTTCATTGAAGCCCAGGCCGACCGGGTCGCCGACGCCTTCGCGGCGATTCCGGCCGCGCAGCGTCCCGCGGCCTGGCTGATCTTCACGGCGCACAGCATCCCCGAGGCGATGGCCGCGACGTCTCCGTACGTCGAGCAACTCACCGCCTCCGCCCGCCTCGTGGCGGCCAGGCTCGATCACCCCCGCTGGTCGGTGGCCTATCAGAGCCGGAGCGGCGATCCCCGGGCGCCCTGGCTGGGGCCGGATGTGACCGAGGTGATCCGTGGGCTGGGAGGCGACGGAACGGCAGCCGTGGTTGTGGTGCCGATCGGGTTCGTCTGCGATCACATCGAGGTGCTGTACGATCTCGACACGGAAGCCCGCGAGGCGGCGCGCCAGGCCGGGGTGGCGTTCCACCGGGCGGGCACCGTGCTGGACCATCCGGCGTTCGTCCGGATGCTGGGGGATCTCG
>DATEHM010000137.1:0-5371 GCA_035279545.1 bacterium
ACCACCACCATCTGGGGATGCTCCGCGGGAAAGAGGGCGGCGAAGGAAGCCGTGTACGCTCCCGCCTGGTAGTGACCGTTCACCACCCGCCGGGCCGTGCCGGTCTTGGCCGCCAGTGTGAACGTGGCGAGGGCGGCACTCGCCCCGGTGCCGCTGCTCGACACCACGCCCGCCAGCAGCTGCCGCAGCTGGCGGGCCACCTGGGGGGATACCACACGGCGGACCGCCTCGGGCTCGTGCCGGTAGAGAATCTCTCCCCCGGGCGCGCGCACTTCGCGAACGAGCGTGGGCTCCAGGAGAATGCCGTCGTTGGCGATGGCGCCGTACGCCGCGGCGATCTGCAGCGGCGTGACGGACACTTCGTAGCCGATGGCGAGGGACGTGGCCGTGGGACGCGACCACGTCTTGGGAAGCTCCAGCCGGCCCGACGCCTCCGCGGGAAACTCGATGCCCGTCGGCGTCCCGAGCCCGAAGTCCCGGAGCATGCCGTACTCGGCATCGGGATCGAGTCGGGTGACGAACTTGGCCATCGCGATGTTCGAAGACACCCGGATGGCGTCCGCAATATTGAGGCTGGGCAACGGGTGGTCATCCACCAGCGTGCGGTCCTGCATCTTGTACTTCCCGCCTTCGCCGGAGACGCGGTCCGACAGGCTGATGCGATGATCGGCGATCAGGGCGCCGGCGGTGAAGATCTTCGCCACCGATCCCGGCTCGTAGGCATCGATGAACGCCGAGGGCCGCACGCCGCCGTCGCGGAGCTCGGACGCCACCGCCAGCACCTCGCCGGTGGCCGGGTCGAGCATCACGACGTCTCCTCCGTCCGCATCCATCCGGTCGAGCGCGAGGCGCAGGGACCGCTGCGCAATCTCCTGGAGCTCTGCATCGAGCGTGAGCACGACGTCGTTCCCGGGCACCGGAGACTGAATGCGGCGTGCCGGGGAATCGTACTGGCGGCCCGCGCGGTCCTTCAGCACCACGGCCGCGCCGGGGGTGCCGGCCAGGAGCGTATCGAGGGTCCGCTCGAGACCCGACGGCTTCTGCCCCCCGTCCCCCACCCGTCCGATGACGGCGCGCGCGAAGTCGGGGGACGGGTAGAAGCGGTTCAGCACCGGCTCCAGGTGGACGCCCCGCATGTCGCGGAGCCCCTCCACCGTTCCCGCCGTGAAGGGTCCGGCGAAATACGCGTAGTGCCGGTCGAGCTCGCTCAGGACCTGCATGAGCGGCAGGTGGAGGACCCGGGCGATGACGGTGGGATCGCGATCGGGATCGCGCAGCTCGTTGGGCGCGATGCCGACGTGATACGTCTCCTGCGTCAATGCGATGGGCGTGCCGTGCCGGTCGAGGAGCGCTCCGCGCGGCGCCTCGAGCACCACGTGTTCGGTGCGCGCCTGCCGCGCCTCATTCGCCCACCGCGCGCCCTGGAACAGCTGGACCTGGGCGGCGCGCCCGAGCAGCGCCAGGAGCAGGACGCCCAGGACGCCCTCGATGAACGAGACCCGGGTGGTCAGCTTCGCCACGTCAGGGCCCGCTCGTGTCGGGAACGGGCAGGATCACGATTTCCGAGTCGGCGGGAAGACGGAGCCCCAGGGCCTGGGCGCGCGGCACCAGGACCGTGCGGCTGGCGGCCTGCCGCAGGCGGCGCTCGAAATCGGCGCGCCGGCTCTGCAGGGAGGACAGGCTGTCCCGGGCCTGATTGAGCGCGCGCGCGATCCGGAGCGCCGCGGTCTGCCGCGCCACCACGGAACCCGCGGCGACGAGGAATGCCAGCAACCACAGCATCACCCAGTGCCGGCCCTTAAACGCCACTCGCAGTCACCTCGAAGTCGCGAAAGTGGGCGGAGCGGGACCGCGGGTTGGCGGCCACCTCCTCAGGACCGGGTGAGACGGCTTTCCGCGTGCGCAGGAGCCCGAGGGCGCGCCCCCGGCACGTGCAGACCGGCTGCCCCGGGGGACAGATGCACTCGCGCGCCCACTCCCGGAACGCGTGCTTCACGATCCGGTCCTCCCCTGAATGATACGCTATCACGCCCAAACGACCCCCCGGCACCAGCGCATCCCGGAAGGCGGGGAGCGCGGCGGTGAGCTGATCCTTCTCACCGTTCACCGCCATCCGGAGTGCCTGGAAGAGGCGAGCGAAGTCGGACGGCCCCGACCGCGGTCCCAGGGCCTCCCGAATGGCGTTCACGAAGTCGTCGCTCGTCATGAAGGGACCCCGCCCCCGGCGCCGCACGATGCTCCGGGCCAGGCGGCGGGCTTTCGGTTCGTCCGCATCCTCGCGGAACGTTTCTCCCAGACGCTCTTCCCCCCACGTATTGAGGACGTCCGCGGCGGTCACCCCCACGTCGGGCGTCATGCGCATGTCGAGCGCCGCGCCCGGGCGGAACGTGAAGCCGCGGCCCTCGGCATCGAGCTGATGGGAGGAAACGCCGAGGTCCAGGAGAATGCGGTCAGGCTGGAGCGCACGGACGGCCGCCAACGCCTCCTTCGATCCGAACGGCGCCGTGAGCCAGGTGACCCCGTCGTCACCGACGCGGGCGCGCGCCTCCGCGAGCGCTTCGGGATCACGATCGATGGCCAGCACCTGAGCGCCCGCGTCTTTCAGGATGAGCGTGTGTCCCCCGCCCCCGGCGGTGGCGTCCACCGCGCGGGTGCCGCCGGCGGCCCAGGCACGGATGACGCCGGCAAGAACGGGCTCGTGGAATCGGGTCGTCAGCGTTCGCGCTCCATCCCCAAAAAGACACCGGCTCCGTCTGCCGAAGCAGGCGAAGCCGGGGGAAACGTCCCGCAAGGCGGGTTCAGGCGGGGCTGACGGGGCTCGAACCCGCGACCTCCGGTGTGACAGACCGGCACTCTAACCAGCTGAGCTACAGCCCCTGATATCGAGCGCGGAAATGTAGACGCGCGCGGAGGTCAATTCAATGGCTCAGAAATTGGTGCACTTGAAGGCAGCCTTCACGGATCCGAGCGCCTTCGAGTACTGCCCGAGGATGTTCAGCATCTGGGTCGCCACGGTCGCGGCCACCCTCCCGCCCAGAAACAGCGCTTCACGGGTACGGGCGATCCGGTCGTTCATTTCCTTCGCGTCCTCACAGCTCTTTTCCTTCACCGTCTTGGTGTACAGCTCCCCCAGACTCAGCGTCGAGGAGAGCCCGAACCAGAAACTCCCCTGCACGCGGATGGTCTGCTTGGGGCCAAGCGTATCGGCCGGCGTAGCGGGCTGCACGACCGTCAGGAGCTGATCGAGCCACGGGTACGCCCGCCAGTAGGCTCCGGCCCGCGCCATCGCGGACCCTCCCGTCAGGAGGAGCGCCGCGGCGTTGATCCGGAGGGCCGTATCAGCCCCAGCCAGCGACGGCTGAATGAAGGGCTTGGCGGCATCCAGCTTGTCACTGAACGCGTTCTGATACGCTTTCAGGCCGAGGCTGTCGGGCAGCTTGGGCGCGTGCAGCGTGTCGTAGACCGTATGGCTCAGGATCGTGTTGGCGACCAGCAGGCCCGGGCGCGGATCGTTCGGCGTCAGGGCGGCCTGCGCCTTGTAGGCCGCGATGGCGGAGTCGACCTGTCCCACCGCCTCGAGCGCCTGGCCCCGGATGTTCCAGAACCCGCCGCTCTTCGGGAATGCCTTCACCGCGATCCCCGTATAGTGGACCCACGCCTGCGTGTCGGGGAGCGCGCTCGCCGCCCCGATCATGATCTTCAGCTCGGTCGAGTCGTTGAGCTTGGCCGCCGAGTCCTTCTCCTCCGCCGCCCCGATGTCCAGCACGCACCGCCACTGGCTGCCCTCGATGCAAGAGCGGCGGAGCATGTCCTTGGCCTGCGCGTTGTTCGGCGCGCGGGCCGATGTCGTCTTGAGGAGGGCCGTCGCCTTGGGATATGCGTGGCTCTTCATCAACTGGTCGGCCACACTCAGCTGGAGCGGGATGTTCTCCGGCTCCACGGCCGCCCAGCTCTGGAGGGCGTCCAGCCACTTCAGCGTGTCGCCCTTCTGCTGGTACGCGCCGGCGATCCGGCTCCAGCACGTGGCGCACAGCGAGTCGCCCTTCAGGGCCCGGAACCCGGCCGCGATGATGCTGTCGGGCGGCATGCGCTGAGCTTCGTAGACCGTCAGGACGCAGAGATGGGCGGCGGTGAGATTCGGGTCGATGGCGAACGCTTTCCTGGCCGCTTCCAGCGCCGCCGGGAGGTTGCCGTGGCCGCGGCGGTCGTCGCATTCCCGTGAGAATTCGGCGGCCTTGATCACGGTCACGAGCCGCTGGCCAAGCGATTCGGCGACGGCGGGCGGACTGGCGCCCGACACGGTAAACGCCGACGCGAAGCCCGAGCCGCCGGAGATCAGGCGGACGTGCGCGGTGTACAGGCTGCCGGTGTGTGAAAACGATCCGACGTCGTAGGAATTGACCCCGACCGACTTGGCGAACTGGCCGGCCTGGGATTGATCGACGATGTACATCGCGCCCGACGGAGATGGGTCGCAGGAGAAGCCGAACGACTGGTAGGCTTCGCAGATCTTGCTCTTCGGGATATTCTGGACCTTGTACCGCGCCAGCTGCTGCACGCGGTCGCGCGCGAGATCCATCACGGCGATGCTGGCCGCGGAATCGCCGGCTGCGATGCCGGGAAGCGGCAGCAGCAGGAGTTTCTCGGTCGGCTGGGTGATGGCGAGCTGAGCCGACGCGACGGACGCGACTCCCAGCGCCAAGACGGCCACCAGACGGAACACTCTCACGCAGGTCCTCCGTTCAGGGTCGTACTGCTCACTACACCGATGGGCGAAGAGGGATTCGAACCCCCGACTTCCTGCGTGTAAGGCAGGCGCTCTGAACCAGCTGAGCTATTCGCCCGTCCAACGTTTAGAGGGCGAGCCCTACCGGGATGAACACCAGGTACCCGAGCACCAGCAGGATCGGTGCCAACGTGGTGGATCCGGCGTTCAATGACACATACCCCGCGGCAAGGCAGACGAGCGCCGCCCCGAAGGCGGCATAATTCCGGGGGCCGAAGTGCAGGCGTTCGCGAGATTGTGTATCAGCCATAGGCGGCTCGCATACTACCCCGCAATCGCTTTCCCGTCAAGGATTTGGCTCATCCTCGGTGACGGTCCACCCCACGTCCAGCGCGGCCCGCCGGGCGGCATCGCGTTTCCGGCGGCGCCAGACGAGCCCCACGAGCAACACACCCGTCACTCCCCAGAACAAGGTCGCGGCGCCGAGCCCCGCGAGCCATCCGTACCGCCGCCGGACGTCCTGCGCCCAGAGCTCCTCGAAGCGGTCAAGAGTGAGGTGATACGTCGAGCGCATCGCGGCGTCGAAGTTCGGCTCGGTGGCGAGTGCATCGATGAACGGACGCAATCCCCCCCGCCCCCCCCCCC
>DATEHM010000138.1:0-2980 GCA_035279545.1 bacterium
GGACGGAGATCGTGGGCTCGGGGAAAGCGGTGCGGGTGCTCGCGCTCGTCCGGGAGGCGCTCCAGCACGCCGGACCTTTTACCCCGTATCCCGACGGGCCGCGGCTTCTCGTCAACCTCCGCCTGAACGAGCATCTCGTGGACATCACCATGGGGGTGCCGCAAACGCTCGCGGTCGGGCCGCGGCGGGTCTCCGGGGTGTCGCAGGTGGTGATTCCGTTTACGGGGAGCTGGCGCAAGCGCATCCTGCTGGTACGGCAGGGTCGGGTGGAGGCATCGCGGCCCTTGCTCGCAGAGATGAGTCTCGTAGACCTGGAGTGGATCGTGGAGAAGGAGGGGGGATCGCCATGACCGGTGGGGCGCGGCGCGCATGACGGACACCACGATCGAAGCGCTGGGGAAGCACGTCGGCGAGGAGGTGGCGATCCACGGATGGGTCTACCATCTGCGGAGCAGCGGGGCGATCCACTTCGTCATCCTGCGGGACGGGACGGGGATCCTGCAGGCGGTGGCGGTGCGCCAGGAGCTTCCCCCCGAGGTCTTCGAAGCGGTCGGCGCGCTCACCCAGGAATCCGCGGTGGCCGTCGGCGGGGTCGTGCGCGAAGACCGGCGCGCGCCCGGGGGGTTCGAGTTGAGCCTCCACAGCCTCGCCGTCGTCCAGCGGGCCGAACCGTATCCGATCACGCCGAAGGAGCACGGAGTGGAATTTCTGATGGACCACCGGCACCTCTGGCTTCGCAGCGCCCGTCCCCACGCGATCATGCGGGTGCGGGCGGAGGTGGAGCGGGCGATCTGCGATTACCTCGACGACCGGGGCTTCGTTCGCATGGACACGCCGATTCTCACCCCGTCGGCCTGCGAAGGCACGACGACGCTGTTCGAGACCCCCTACTTTGAGCGCACCGCCTATCTCGCGCAGAGCGGCCAGCTCTACAACGAGGCCACCGCCGCCGCCCTGGGACGGGTCTACTGTTTCGGGCCGACGTTTCGGGCGGAGAAGAGCAAGACGCGCCGGCACCTCACCGAGTTCTGGATGGTGGAGCCGGAGGCCGCGTTTTTGGACCTCGACGGCTGCGTCGCGCTGGCCGAGGGGATGGTGGTCTTTGTCGTCCAGCGGGTGTTGGAGCGGCGCCGGGCGGAGTTGCGGACGCTGGAGCGGGATCCGGCGGCGTTGGAGCGCGTGCGCGCCCCATTCCCGCGCATCTCCTACGATGACGCCGTCGCGGCGCTGACGGCGCGCGGGCACCCCGTGCGGTGGGGCGACGACTTCGGTGGGGATGAGGAGACCGTGATCGGCCAGCTCCACGACCGGCCGGTGTTCGTCCACCGGTACCCCGCGCGATGCAAGGCGTTCTACATGCAGCCCGATCCCGAGCGCGCCGATGTGGTGCTGGGGGCCGACCTGATCGCCCCCGAAGGGTACGGCGAGATCATCGGGGGCGGCGAGCGGATCCACGACATCGCGCTCCTCGAGGCGCGGATCCAAGAGGCCAACCTCCCGCGGGCGGAGTACGCCTGGTATCTCGATCTTCGCCGCTACGGTTCGGTTCCCCACAGCGGTTTCGGCATCGGGATCGAACGGACCGTCGCCTGGATCTGCGGGCTCGAGCACGTGCGGGAGACGATTCCGTTTCCACGGTTGATCAACCGCTTGTATCCGTGAGCGCCCCCGCCCAGGCGGGACCGTACGACCTGGCGATCCGCGGAGGGTGGGTGATCGACCCCGCCCAGGGTCTCGACGGGCCCGCGGACGTCGCGATTCTGGGGGACCGGATCGCCGCGGTCGGCCGCGTCGTGGGCGCGTCACGCACGGTCGTGGACGCCTCCCAGCTCTTCGTCTCCCCCGGGTGGATCGATCTCCACGTCCACGTCGCGCACCGGTTGACTCGGGGAAGCCTCGACCCCGACCGCGACGCGGGGGTGGCGAAGGGCGTCACCACGGTCGTGGACACGGGCTCGTGCGGGGCCTGGAACTACGAGGCGTTCTCGACCTACGTCATCCGCCGCGCGGCGACGCGGGTGTTGGCCTTCGTCAACGTCTCGCTGCCGGGATTGACGGTGTCCCCGGTGCACGGGGCGTGGGCGCACTTCGATCAGTCGCAGACGGTCGCTGCGGTCGAGGAGCGTCCCGGGGAGATCGTGGGGGTGAAGGTGCTCGCGAGCTTCCTCCACTGCGGCCCGATGGATATCACGCCGGTGAAACTGGCGGTCCAGGCGGCGCGGCTCTCCGGCACCCGGGTGATGTGCCACCTCGGGCTGGGGCCGCCGGTGATCGACGAGGTGCTGGATCACCTGCAGGAAGGGGACATCGTGACGCACTGCTGGCACGGCAAGGGGCCCGGCACGATCCTGGACCGCCTCGGCCGCCCGATCCGGGCCGTGCGAGCGGCGGCGGAGCGGGGGGTGCGGTTCGACATCGGCCACGGCCTCTCGAGCTTTTCCTTCGCCACCGCGCGGCGGGCGATGGCCGCCGGGCTCCCCCTGCATTCGATCAGCACCGACCTCCACGAGCTCAACCTCCGTCACCCCGTCCGGGACCTGGCCACCACCCTGGCCAAATTTCTCCACCTGGGGATGAGCTTGCGGGATGTCATCGCGGCGGCGACCAACGGACCCGCGCGCACCCTCGGGTTGGACCAGGAGATCGGGACGCTCCGCCCGGGCGCGTGCGCGGATGTGACGATCTTTCGGCTGCGGGAAGGGCCGGTCGAGTACAGCGACGCCAGCGGGCACACCGAGCGCTCCCTCGCTGGCCTGGAGCCCGTGCACACGGTGCGCGGAGGCCGCCTCGTCGACGTCGCGGCGATCACGGGGACCCCGCCCGATCCCGGCGCCTAACTATCGCTAGTGTAGCGTCTTTCAAATAACTTGACAATGACCAGATTTGGTGCTATTGTGCAGATATGTGGGATCCTCCTGAGGCGCTGCCCCTGACGGAGGACCACCGCCGTACGTTGCAAGCGTGGGTGGCCGCCCACAGC
>DATEHM010000139.1:0-8766 GCA_035279545.1 bacterium
AGGAGGAATGTTATGATCTGGAGGAGATTCCCGAATCCCTGCCGGCCCCTAACGCGCTGTTGCGCCGCTGGGAAGAGACCTACAACAACGTCCGCCCCCACCAGGCCCTCGGCTATCTGACTCCGAACGAGTACGTCACTCACTGGCAGGCTGAGCAACGAACCAACCCCTAAATGAGGAGGCAAAGTCTTTCGCATCTACTGGACCAATACACGAGCTTGCGTTTTGGGTATTCCTCAAGCATCATTGGGGAATGGCGGCCGAAATCTGGCCGCGGGGCCACAATCGGACCCGCGAGCGGGACCGGTGTGCTCTACCCCCGAGCGGACGGGCCCCGCAGCGGATGGTACTCCGCGTCCTGCACAACGGCGTGCGCCAAGGAGGGTTCGGCATGGATGACAGGCCCCTCGAGCTCCTGATCCCCGGGCCGGTCCCGGTGAGCCCCGACGTGCTCGAGGCCATGGGACAACCGGTCCGGCAGCACTACGGTCCCGAGTGGAGGCCGTTCTACGAGCAGTTCATCGCCCGCCTCCGCCGTGTCTTCGCGACCACCGGGACCGTCTACCCGATCCCCGCGTCCGGAAGCGGCGGACTGGAGGCGATGCTCGGGACGCTGATCGGATCCGACGGACCGGTAGGCGTGATCGTGAACGGCTTCTTCGGCAACCGCGTGCTCAACATCGCCCGCGCACACACCTCCCGCGTCGAAGTTCTGAAGGTTCCCTACGAGCAACCGGCGGATCCGGACGAGGTGCGGACTTGGCTGCGCGCCTCCCGGGTGGCCCTGCTCGCCGTGGTGCACAGCGACACCTCAACCGGCATCCTCAACCCCGTGGCCGAAATCGCCGCGGCCGCGCGGGCCGAGGGGGTCGCCGTCGGCGTCGACGCGGTGTCGTCGCTCGGCGGAGCCCCGGTCGAGACGGATGCCTGGGGGCTGGCGGCGGTCGCGACGGCGTCCCAGAAGTGTCTTGAGAGCCCGCCGGGGGTCGCCCCGGTTGCCGTCACGCCGCTCGGGTGGAAGGTGATTGACGATCAGCCGGTGCCGTGCCGAGGCTGGTACCTCAACCTGCGCACCTGGCGCCAGTACGAGACGGAGTGGGCGCCCCATCATCCTTACCCGGTCACGCTACCGAGCAACAATCTGGTCGCCCTGGATCGGGCGCTTGAGCGCATCCTCGAGGAAGGGCTGGACGCCCGGTTCGAACGCCACCGACGCGTCGCCGCGTTACTGCGCGACGGGCTCGAGCGGCTCGGGTTCACCCTCTTCGCCGACCGGCGTTGGGCATCGCCCACGATCACGGTGGCGTATCCTCCCAAGGGGGTCAAGCCGAGCGCGTTGACGGAAGCGCTGCGGATCCATCACCGCATCGCGGTGGCGGGCGGGCTGGAGCACATGGCCGGAAAGGTCATCCGGATCGGCCACCTGGGTGCCCAGGCGACCCCGGAACGGATGCGGAACCTCCTCGGGGCCGTGGAAACGTGCCTGCGGGAGGGCGTGCCCGCCCCCCCGTGAGCGGAGCCCGCGGGGCTTCGTGATCCAGCACCAGCCGAGCGGAAGCGGAAAGTCGCGGGGCGTCCCGCCGCCAGCGGTTCCGCTATTCGTATCGGAGCGCCACGATAGGATCCAATCCCGCCGCTCGCTGCGCCGGATAGAACCCAAAGACCACGCCGATCAGCGCGGCGGACGTGAACCCCAGGACCATCGAGAACGGGGAGAGGAGGACCGGCCAGTGCGCCAGCGTGGAGGCGCCTTGGGCGGTGGCCAGCCCCATCACGATCCCAATCAGGCCCCCGACGGACGCCAGGGTCAGCGCCTCGACCAGAAACTGGAGGAGGATATCGCGTCCCTTGGCCCCCACCGCCATGCGCAGTCCGATCTCGCGCGTCCGCTCGGTGACGGAGACGAGCATGATGTTCATGATGCCGATCCCCCCTACCACCAGCGAGACGACCGCGATCCCCGCGAGCAGCAGCCCCTGGGTCTGTGACGTGGCGATCCTGACCTGTTGCACGTCGGAGATGTTGCGCACGGAGAAGTCGTCGGGCTGCAGCGGCGTGAGGTGATGCCGGATCCGCAGGAGCCGATCGGTCGCGTCGATCACGCCCGCCACCGCATCCGGGGTCGTGGCGGAGATGAGGATGTCTTGGATGTACGTCACACCGGTCAGGCGGGCCTGCAGCGTGCTGATCGGCACCAGCACCTGGTCGTCCTGATCGCGGCCGAACCCCGACTGGCCCTTGGACGTCAGGACCCCGACCACCCGGAAGGGGACATTCTTGATGACCACCGTGGCGCCGATCGCCCCCCCGGCGGGGAAGAGGTTCTCGGCGACCGTGCTGCCGAGCACGGCGACCTTCGCCGCCTGGTCCACCTCGGTGGTGGTGAAGAACCGCCCCTGGGCCACGCCCCAGCTCCGCACCGTCTGCCAGGCCGGCGTGCTGCCGCCGATGGAGGTGGACCAGTTTTGGCCGCCAGCCACCACCTGCCCGCTCGTCTGCGACGAAGGGGCCGCCGCCGCGACCTCGGGGACCAGCCGGCCGATGGCCGTCACGTCGTCGAGTTTGAGGGAGGTCCGCGTCCCCGTTCCCAGGCGCACCCCCCCGCTCGTGATGGCGCCCGGAATGACGACGACCAGATTGGCCCCGAGGCTCTCGATCTGCGCCAGGACGGCCGCCTGCGCGCCCGAGCCGATGGCCATCGAGGTGATGACCGCGCCCACCCCGATGATGATGCCCAACATCGTCAAAAATGAACGCGCCGCGTTGCGCCGCAGCGCCTGCCAGGCGACCCGCAGGAGAACCGAGACGTTCATGCGCGCACCTCCCCGGCGACGGCCACGGCCGCCGCCCTGGCCGACTCCGGGACGAGGTCTTCCGCGGGTCGATCCTCCGTCACCAGACCGTCCTTGAAGACCACCACGCGCTTGGACCAGGCGGCGACGGTGATGTCGTGCGTCACCACGACGACGGTGATGCCGTGCTCCTGGTTGAGGCGCCGGAAGAGCTCCATGATCTCACCGCTGCTCGCGCTGTCGAGGTTGCCGGTCGGCTCGTCGGCCATGAGGAGCGGGGGATCGGTCGCCAGCGCTCGGGCGATGGCCACCCGCTGTTGTTGGCCGCCGGAGAGTTCGCTCGGGCGATGGTTCAACCGGGTCCCCAGCCCGACGCTCTCCAACAGCGCACGAGCGCGCCGCATCCGCTCTTCGCGCGCGATGCCGGCGTAGAGCATCGGCAGCTCGACGTTCTCCAAGGCCGTCGTGCGGGCGAGCAGGTTGAAACTCTGAAAGACGAATCCGATCCGGGTATTCCGGACGCTCGCCAGCTGGTCGCGCGACATGCGCGAGACCTCCACGCCGGCGAGCCGGTACGACCCCGACGTCGGGCGGTCCAGGCACCCCAGCAGGTGCATGAACGTCGACTTCCCAGAGCCCGACGGGCCCATGATCGCGACGAATTCCCCCTGCCGGATGGAGAGGCTGACGCCGCGCAGGGCCCGGACCTCGGTGGTGCCCTCCCCGTAGATCTTCGTCAGGTCCCGGACCTCGATGAGGAGATCCCCCGCCGGCGCACCTCTGCGACCCATGGCTGGCCCGCTCATCAACCGCCGCCCCCGACACCCGGCCCGCCTCTGGGAGCCTGGCCGCCACGCCCCCCTCCGCGGACCTGGGCGATGATCACGGCATCGCCGGCGCGGAGGTTTCCCTTCGTGATCTCCACATTCTGGCCGTCGGAGAGGCCGATGACGACGGGGACGGGACTGGGCCGGCCATTGCGCAACGCCCAGACGGTCACCTGTGATCCGGGAGCGCCGGCGACCGGCGCCGCGGCGGGGGCGGCTCCGGACGGGGCGAGCGCACCGCCTGGCGCCGCCGGGGGGGCGCCGGCCTGGCGGAGCGGACGATACAGCAGCGCGGCAATCGGGACCGCGAGCACATGGGTCCGCTTGGCGACATCGATCGTGATCTGCGCCGTCATCCCCGGCAGCAGACGCCCCGAGTCATCGTGCACGATCACGACCGCATCGTAGGTGACCACGTTCTGGACGACCGTGGGGTTCACGCGCACCTGCTGCACGGTGCCGGCGAACACGACGTTCGGGAACGCCGTGACGGAGATGTGCGCCGCCTCTCCATCGCGTACGTTGCCAACGTCTGCCTCGTCGACGGAGGTGTCCACCTGCATATCCGTCAGGTTGGTGGCCAGCGTGAAGAGGGTCGGCGTCTGAAAGGATGCCGCCACCGTCTGCCCTACGCTGACGTTCCGCGCCATCACCACCCCGTCGATCGGGCTGGTGATCACCGTCCGGGAGAGGTTGTACTGCGCCTGCTGCAGCTGCGCGGCCGAGGACGCGATCTGGTGCTGCGACGTCGCGGCCTGCGCCTGCGCGGTCATCACCTGCGTCTGCGCGGTCCGCACCTGGCTCGCCGCCGCGTCGACCTGGGCTTGGGCGACGCCGACGGCGGCCTCGGCGGCACGCACATCTTCGGCGTTGGTTGCCGCCGCGGTGCGGTCCGTGTCCATCTGGTTCTGGGCGATGAACCCCTGCTGGAGCAGCGACGCGTCGCGGCTCACGGTCAGCGCGGAGAGGGAGACCTGCGCCCGCGCCTTCGTCACGTTTGCCTGGGCGCTCCGCAGATTCGCCCGCGCCTGCCGAAGGTTCGCCGTTGCCGTCTGCACCGCGTCCCGGGCCTGCTGGATCGTGTTTTGCGTCGAGGCGGCGGTTGACTGGGCCGCGGCCAGATTGGCGCTCGCCTGCTCCACGGACGCCTGGAACGTGGTCGGGTCGAGGGTCGCCAGCACCTCCCCCTTCGTGACCTTCGAATTGTAGTCCACGTTGAGCGCGGCGATCGTCCCGGACACCTGGCTGCCGACCTGGACCTGCGTCACGGGGTTGACCGTGCCCGTTTCGTTGACCGTCGCCGCGATGTCCGCGTAGCCCACGGGGCGCGTGATGTAGCGCACGGTGGCGCGGCGGGCGGTGAGGCGTTGGTATCCCCAGACCGCCCCGCCGATGAGCGCGATGATGACGATGGCGGCAAGCACCGCACGGCGGCCGCCTCCAGATGTATGTGTCATTGACTGCCTCCTGGGGTGCTGCCCTGAATCGGCATCCCCACGGCGTGCTGCAGGGTCGCCAGCGCCGTCTGGTACGTGTATTGGGCGGTGACGGCATTGACGTCGGCCTGCGCCGCCGTCGCCCGCGCCGTGACCACCTCGACGATCGTGCCGACGCCTGCGCGGTAGCGGCCCTCGACAACGCGCAGCGCCTCGTCGGCCGCGGCCCGCGCCGCCTCTGTGGCCGTCACCGCCGCGGCGTCCTGGACGGCGGTCAAGTACGACTGGTAGGCGTCCTGCCGGACCGACAGGCGGGCCGCCGCGAGCTGCGCCTGGGCGGCGTGCAGGGTGGCCTCCGCCCCGGCGATCTCGGCCCGGCCTTTGCCCGCATCGTACAGCGGCAGGCTCACGGTGGCCGTCACGCCGTAGGTCGTCGAGTTATTGAGCACCTGGCTCGTGCTGAGGGGCGTGTAGGTCGCGCCCACCCCGACGTCCACCTGGGGGCCCGCGGCGATGTGCGCCAGATCCAGCGCCGCTTGATCGGACGCGACGGCCGCCTGCGCCTTGGCCACCTCCGGCCGGTTGGCCTCGGCCGACTGCATCGCGGCGTCCGCGGCCACCGACACCGCCAGCGGCGGCGGCGGTGGGACCTGCACCTCGACCGGCGTGGCCGCGTCCACGCCGATGGCCCCCTGGAGGCCGGCCTTCGAGGTGGCGATCTGGGAGCGCGCCTGCAGGAGGTTCACCTGCGCCTGCGCCACCTGCGCCTGCACCTGGATCACGTCCGACTGCGCGGCGACCCCCGCCCGGACCTGGGCCTGCGAGAGCGCGAGCTGGGCCTGCGCCTGCGCGAGCAGCGCCTCCTGGACGGTGGTGAGCTGTTCGGCCTGCAACACGCTGAAGAAGGCCGTGGCCACCGACAGCGCGGTATCTTGCGTCGTCTGGCGCAGCGCGGCTTCGGCGGAGGCCAGCGTGGCCCGGGCGGTCTCCACGGCCGCCCGCGTGCGCCCGCCGTCGTACAGCGGCAGGTTGGCGGTGAGGGAGACCGATCCGGTCCCGGTGAGATTCGCCAGGGGCGCCGATGACCCCGACGCGAATGTCCCCCCCGACGCGGTGCCGTAGGTACCCGTGCCGTCCGCCGAAACCGTGGGCGCAAACCCTGCTTGGGCGACCACGATGCCCTGCTGGGCCGCCGCGACCGCCTGCTGCGCGGCCGCCACCTGGGGGTTACGCGTCAGGGCCTCCGCCAGGGCCTCCGCCAGCGTGAGCCCCGAGGTCGCAGGCGAACCCGCCTGCGCGGCCGTGGCGGCCAGTCCAGCCTGCGGGGCGAGGGTCAGGCTCACGCCCAACGCGAAGACCGCAATAATCGATGCAACCGGTCGCCGGGTCATGACTCCTCCTCAGCGTGTTTGGGGAGCATCACCGTGAAGACGCTGCCGGTACCCGGCACGCTCTCCACGCCGACGTGCCCGCCGTGGGCCTCGACGAGCGACTTCACGATGGCCAACCCCATCCCGGTCCCCCCACTGGTTCGGGTGCGCGATTCATCCGCCCGATAGAAGTGGTCGAAGATGTGCGAGAGATCCTCTGCACGGATGCCGCTGCCGGTGTCGGAGACCACCAGGTGGATCCCTTCTCCGTTGCCGTCCCGCAGCCCGATGCGCACCTCTCCCCCCGCCGGGGTGTGGCGCAGTGCGTTCTCCACCAGGTTCTGCACCACCTGGCGCAGGCGGTCGGGGTCGGCCTGAATCTCGGGCAGAGTCGCCGGCACCTCGATGCGGAGGGCGATGGTTCGCTCGTCGGCAAGCGGCGCCAGGGCTTCCACGGTTTCGCGCACGACCCCGCTGACGTCCGTCGTCCGGCGGTGCAGCTCCAGCTGGCCGGCCTGGGCCAGCGACAGATCGCGCAGATCCGTGATGAGACGTTTGAGCAGCACCGACTGGCTGTGCAGGCCCGCGATCCGCTCGGGGGTCGGCTCGATGACGTGATCCAGCATCCCCTCCAGCGTCCCCTGAATCACCGACAGTGGCGTCCGCAGCTCGTGGGCGATCCCGGCGAAGAGGCGACGGCGCTGAGTCTCTTGTTCGGCGAGTTGGGAGGCCATCCGGTTGAATGCATGGCCCAACTCCGCGAGCTCGTCCCGGCCGGTCACCGGCACGAGCGGCGGAACCCCACCTCCGGCGATGACCCGGGTCGCCTGCGTCAGGATGACCACCGGCTTCACGATGCGGCTCCCCAACCACAACGCCACCAGGACGCCCACCCCGGCGGCCACGAGCGTGCCGCCCCAGATCGCGTTTCGGAAGCGGCTCTCGAACAGGATCTCCCGCGGCCCGAAGGACCTCCGCCGCGGCGCGTCGGGGGGAACCGGCGAAACGGACGCCCCCCCCGCGGTCGAAACGCCGCGGCCACGCTCCTGGTCCCGCTCGACGTACTGCCGGAAGATCATGCGGGCCTGATAACTGGCAAAGGTGGCGGTGAGCACGGTCGTGAGCAGCGCCGTCCCGATGAACGCCGCGCTGAGCCTGGCCCGCACGCTACGCATGACGCTCGTTCACCATGTGAAACTTGTACCCGACCCCGTAGACCGTCAGGATGTAGCAGGGGTTCTTCGGATCGGGTTCCACCTTGCCCCGCAGGTTTTTGATGTGCGCGTCCACCGTGCGCTCGTACCCCTCAAACGCGTGGCCCTGGACCCGGTCGATGAGCTGCATCCGGGTGAACACCTGGTTGGGATGCCCGGCCAGGATCTCCAGCAGCCGGAACTCCGTGGGGGTCAGGTCGACGCGCCGCCCCTCCAGGCTCACCTCGTGCGCCCGCAGGTCGATCACCAGGTCGCCGGCCCGCACCACCTCGACCGCCTCGCGGCTGCCGCGGCGCAGCACCGCTCGCACGCGGGCAACGACCTCGCGGGGGCTGAAGGGCTTGGTGATGTAGTCGTCCGCACCGAGTTCCAGCCCGAGGAGCTTGTCGCTCTCCTCGTCGCGGGCGGTGAGCATGATGATCGGGGTCTGCGCCGTCTCGCGAAGGCGCCGGCAGACCTCCCGGCCGTCGAGTTTCGGCAGCATCAGATCCAGGACGACCAGGTCCGGTCGGAGGCGGGCGCAAGCGGCCAGCGCCGCCTCGCCGTCGACCGCATGATCGACGTCAAACCCGTCCCGCTGCAGGTACGAGCGAAGTAGGTCGACGATCTGCGGCTCATCGTCAACGACGAGGATGCGCGGCATGGAAGCGTTAGGCAAGCGTCCCCAGGCGCTTGTGGTACTCATCTTCGCCGATTTCCCCACGCGCGTACCGCTCGCGCAGGATCTGCCTCGCGCCGTCCGGTCGGGACCACAGCGAGCGGGTCAGGAGCGCCCGCCACACCAGCAGCAGCAGGCCGATCACCAGCAGCCCGCGGAGCAGTAGGAACAGCCCAAACGCCCCGGCCCGCGGCCCGAACGGATGGGGGCCAAACGCATGCGGGCCCACCCCCTGCGCCAGCGCCGGAATCGCGAGCCCCAACACCAGGGCGCCCGCGAGCATCACCGAATGAAGCCGTCCGCGCATCGCACCCACCTCCGTCATATAAATGTACCCTCAGTATGGGCTCGACCTACGAAGAAGTTGTGAACCCGTAGTGAAGATGTGGTGAATCGCCCGCGTCCGGCGTCGCGGGGCCCGCTTCCCCCGCGGTCCGTGGCGGCGCGCGGGCGCAGGCCGACGGCTCGG
>DATEHM010000140.1:0-13658 GCA_035279545.1 bacterium
GCCGGGGTCAGACTCCCTTACGGGCTCTCGGCACCAAGGAGACGCGACCTCTCTTCCCCGCCGCAGACCGTTGCTTTCGCCCGTGACGACCATTTTCATGCTGTGTGGCGTTGCCGTCAGGCATCATGACCGACTCCCTTCTCACATTTTCATCGCTGAGGCGCCACCGGCCATGCGCATAATGCGGGGCCGACTGGCCATGGCCGTGGTCGAACACGGCCGCCGTCGCGTCGTTGAAGGAAACACAACAGCGTACGGCACCCCCTACGTGTCACCGCCTTGATTCACCCGCATGAGGTAGCGGTATGGATCGCTGGTCATGACCGCGCCGCCCGAAACGAGGAGCACCGCTCCCGACACCCAGGCAGCTTCATCGGAGGCGAGGTAGACCGCGGCGGCGGCGATGTCGGCCGGCTGACCGACACGCCGTAAAGGATAGAATGCCGCACGGTCCCGCCGATCCGCTTCCGTGGCGAGCCATGATGCGGTAAGCGGGGTCTCCACGACGGCGGGTGCAATCGCGTTCACACGGATCCGGTGTTGTCCGAGTTCAACCGCCATCGTCTGTGTAATGTTGTTGATCGCAGCTTTGCATGCACCATAGATGCCCTCGCCTCCCGGTGCCGCGTAGAAGCTATCAATGGAAGAGAGGAAGAGAATGACCCCCCCTGATGCTTGCCGCCGCATGACGCGCGCCGCGGCCTGGGCCCCGAAGACCTGCGCGGTAAGGTTCAGCCGAAGCATCTGCTCCCACCCCCTCTCCGTCACCTCGAGCCATTCGCTCGTGCTTCCAGGAGCTGCGGTAAAACCCCCGGCATTGTTGACCCAGACATCGATCTTCCCAAGGTGAGCAACGGCGGTCTCGGCCACGGCGTCCAGCTGGGCCAGATCGGTGACATCAGTGACCTGGATCACTGCCCGCCGTCCCCGGGATTCTACGAGATGCCCCACCTCCTCGAGGTCATCGCGACTCCGGGCGGACAGGACGAGGTCGGCTCCCTGTTCGCTGAAGGCCAGCGCGATCGCGCGGCCGATCCCCCGGCTCGCCCCCGTCACCACACAGGCTTTGTCCGTCAGTGAAAACATCTCTTCGCCCCCCTAGACGTGGTCCGCCGTCCTTCTTGACGTGGCGGGCGTTCCCCTCGCCGCGGATCGAGGCCACAAGATCTCGGTGCCGGGGGGGTTGGCCCCCCGGTTCGCAGCGAACCGGCGCGAAAGTCCTGGCCCAGTTGCGGGAGTCCCTCCCCTCGATCGGGCCGCGCTCGGCCAGCCGGCTTCGACCTGACGTGCGGACCCGGAGACGCCCCTCGGGCTATCCCCCGGCGGGCCCGCTGAGAGCGCGACCCAATCGGACCACCTCCCAGAACCTCGAAGCCGAGGAACCCTAGGCGGACGCCTCATGGGCTACGGCAAAGGGGCGAACCGCGGGGCCTAATGCTTGTCTACGGTTCGATCTCGGGCCTCTTGGGGGAGGGTGCTACCGGTCGTCAACCAGAAGAACGCGCCTGGCGCCCCTGGAGGCGTGCCGCCCGGTGCGTGCCGGCGGCCACTCCATAGCCGACGACGAGCGGGTGGGGGTGCTCAGCGGTCGAATTGGCCTGCGGCAAAAACAGCGTGGCGAGAAAGAACGGGTGGGTCGGAAGCTCCACGATACGCACTTCCCCCTCCCTCCCCACCCCGCTGACAATCATCCCGCCCGCCTCCAGCTGGCGGCGGTACTCGGGATTGACGCCATAGTTGCAGTAATAGCCTTCGGTCGACTCCTTCGTTCCATAGAGGGTGGCCGCCCGCGAATTCGGGAGGATGGTCACCGGCTGCCTTTGCCCCACGAGCGAACATGCCAGCGGCGTGACGACCAGGCACCTGCCCTCGGGATCGGTCTCTGCGTGATCGGCGTCCTCGAGCCCGAGGACGTTGCGCGCGAACTCAACGATCGCGTGCTGAAAACCCCCTCAGGTTCCGACCAACGGTACGCCGCGCTCGCGTGCATACCGAATCGCACTCAGCGCCCCAGCCATGCTTCGGTAAGGGCTCGCCGGAGCGATCCAGAGGCCATCAAAGGGCGCCAAGCATTTTGCCGGATCCCGTCCGACGGTGTCGGTGCCGATCCACGTGAAGTCAAGAGCAGCGTGAGCCAGGGCGGTGTTTGTGAATTGATGCGTAATGTGGCTCGGGCTGAAGTCGCCGATGACGCCGATTCGCGGACGAACCACGTTTGTCACAGCAGCAGTATATCACAAGCCGTTGTGAGTTCGGCCCGTTCGCGCCCTCCAGTGTCACTGCCGGAGCGCCCGTGCTCGTCCCCTTCACGCCGTTTGATGGCTGCAAGTCGCCCGGGGGCGATCCAGTATGAGTGCGGAAACCCGTCAGTGATCCGGGGCTCAGTCGAACACCACGGTTTTGTTCGCGTAGCAGAGGACTCGCCGCTCCAGCCAGAGTCGGACAGCCCGCGCCAGCACGAGCCGTTCAAGGTCCCGCCCTTTGCGCTGTAGATCTTCAACCGTGTCGCGGTGGGTCACCCGGACAACGTCTTGCTCGATGATAGGCCCCTCGTCGAGCGCCTCCGACACGAAGTGGCTCGTGGCGCCGACGAGTTTGACCCCATGCTCGACCGCCTGGTGGTAGGGCCGCGCTCCCGGAAACGCCGGAAGGAAGCTGTGATGGATATTGATGATCCGAAGCGGGTACGCTTGAACGACACGCGGACTGAGGATCTGCATGTATCGCGCCAACACGACCAGATCGATCCGCTCCGCGGCCAGTACCGCGAGAAGCTTGCCCTCCTGCTCCTCGCGCACCGCCGGTGCGACCGGTAGGTAAACAAACGGCACGCCAAAAAGCTCCGTCAATGGCCGCACGGTTTCGTGGTTGCTCACCACCACGACGATACGGCCGCGGAGCTCGCCCGCGCGCGCCCGCAGAAGGAGATCGATCAGACAGTGTTCCAGTTTCGAAGCGAGGACAGCCACTCGCGGCAGTGGCTCATGGCCAAAAAGCTCAAAGTCCATGCCGAGATCCGCCATCAGCGGCTCGAGTTGGTCGCGAAGGGTGGCGAGGGCAAGATCCATCTCATCCACCGCAAATTCGATACGCTGGAAGAACATGCCAGCAAGAGGATCGATATGCTGGTCGGCGTGCAGAATGTTGGCGCCGTGGCCATAGAGGAAGCCGGTGATCGTGGCCACCAATCCCTTGCGATCTGCGCCGCGTGCCAGGAGCACCGCCGTCCGCCGTGGGTGAGAGCCGATTGCCATCAGCGCCTTTCCACCTCGTGTCCGAGGGCGCAAGAGCCGCCGCCCCTGCCGTCTGACGGTCGCGCGCGGCAGCTAGCACGCGCCCGCGCGCGACCGTCCCCGCACCACCCGGCGCCCTGACCCGACCGAATCTCGGACCAGCGCTTAGCGCTCGCGCCGGGTCCTACCACCCGCCATAGGCGACCCAGCCGCCGTCCACCGTCACACATGACCCCGTGATATAACTGGCGTCATCAGATCCGAGGAAGGCGGCAACTTTGGCCACCTCCTCGGCAGTGCCGAAGCGTCCTACCGGGGTCCGCCGTTCGATGTCGGCGTTCGTATAGTCCCCGGACCCCTGGTCGCGCTCATCCATCGGCGTCTTGATGTACGCCGGATCGATACTCACCACACGAATGCCATGCCGCGCCCATTCCGCAGCGAGGACCTTCGTGAGCCCGATCAGCCCATGCTTGCTGGCGCAGTAAGCCGCGCGCTTCGGCAGGCCCACCTCCCCTAGAATCGAGGAGATGTTGAGGATGACGCCTCTCCGCTGGGGAATCATCACCCGCGCGGCGGCCTGAGCACAGAAAAACGCCCCGGTCAGGTTTGTATCAATAGTGAGCCGCCAGCCTTCCTCGGGCAGCACCTCAGAGGGGCCGATCATGGACGTGCCGGCGTTATTAACGAGGACGTCCAGGCGGTTCCACCGCTGCTGAGCCGCCGCCATCAGGCGGTCGGCGAACCCCTGGTCGCGCACATCTCCGGCGACGGCAATTCCATCATGTCCCTCTTCCCGGAGGGCGCGGGCGACCCGTTCTCCCCGATCTTGGGAGCGAGAGTTGACGACGATGCGCGCGCCTTCGCGGGCGAACGCCCAGGCGATCGCCTCTCCGATCCCCATGCTTGACCCGGTGATCACCGCCACACGGTCGCGCAACCGCATTCCGCTCCTCCCTCTGCGCTCTGCCGTTCCCGTCGAGGCTACATGCGCACCTCGCCGCGCGCCGCCAGCAACTTTGCCTTCCGCACCGCCTCGATGCGCCGCTCCGCCAACAGATCGGCCGCCCGATACGTGGGAATCCGCTCTTCGCGAGAGACGCGGATGAGCGAGGACATCGTTTCATAGATCCTCGACACGTTTGTCATGGCGCGCTCCCGGTTGAACCCGCCGGGGTTTAGACGGTCGGTGTCGAAAATCGTGCCCCCCGCGTTCACGATGTAGTCGGGAGCGTACAGAATTCCTCTGGCCTCAATCTCCTGGCCGTCGCGCTCTTCGCGCAGTTGGTTATTGGCCGACCCGCAGACGATCTTGACCTTGAACTGCGAGAGCGTCTGCGTGTTGATCACTCCGCCCAACGCACACGGGCAGAAAATGTCGGCGTCCCTGCCGATGATCTCATCTGGGTGGACGGAGGTGACCGAAAACCGACCCGCCATCGCTTCAACCTTCTCCGGGTCGATGTCGGTCACAACCACCCGCGCCCCTTCTTTGACGAGGAGGGGCACCACCTCCGATCCGACCGCCCCCAATCCCTGGATGGTTACGGTGCGTCCCTCAAGGGAATCGTTGTCGTAGACGGCTTTGGTGCAGGCTTTCATGCCCTGGACGACCCCAAAGGCTGTGGCCCCCCCGATAGGTCCCGCGCCTCCCCAAGAGGCGGGGAGGGTCACGACGTATGGGGTCTCCATCCGCATGTACTCCATTTCCCGAAGGGTGGTCCCGACGTCCTCGCCCGTGATGTAGATCCCACCAAGCCGATTGATAAACCGCCCCAACGCGCGAAAGAGCATCTCGCTCTTCTCTCGCCGCGGGTCCCCGATGACGACGCACTTCCCGCCCCCCAGATTTACGCCTGCTGCCGCATACTTGTAAGTCATCCCGCGCGCCAGGCGGAGGGCGTCTTCAATGGCCTCCATCTCGGACGGAAACGTCCACATGCGCGTCCCACCTGTCGCTGGACCAAGGGTCGTGTCGTGTATGGCGATGACAGCTCGCAGGCCGACGGCCTTGTCCTGACAGATGAACAGGTTCTCGTAATCATATCGCTCCATATATGCCAGGATGGATTCCATTCGACCCCCTCCCAACCCCACGGGGGTGTCGCACCCTTCCCCGCGTGAGACGCCGATCGCCCGTTGCGCAGGAGTCATTTCCGGCTGCGCACGCAGGAAATCTTCGTCAATGATTCCTGGTCGAAAAGCCCAATCCTCTCCAATCTCTGAGGGCGGAAGGAACACTGCACTGCAGCGCCGACGCCTCGCCCGCCGGCCACGGTTTGCGCGGCCGCTCCCCGCAAACGTATAGCGATGCCCGGCAAGCCATTTAACCCGGGCTCACCGGCTCCTGGCTAATTCAGCTCCCCTTTCGTCCGCTGACGCACCCGTGGCGTGCAGCGCTAGGAAAATGGGAATTTGAGCCCGTGGCCCCCATGATAGTCCGACGGAGGTGGGGGTGTCCAACCCGCCAGTAGGTCAGGCGCCGGCTGATAGACCTCCACCGCAAGAGGCCGGCAGGTCGAGAGCGGATCGCGCCGCTCCGGCCCCCACATCGGCACGGACAAATCCCCGTGCGGACATGTGGAAATGGCACAGAGCAAGTCCATTTCCGCGAAGAATTCGAAAAAATCTCCGGTCTTGGCCCCGCTGGCTTTGGCAAAGTACCGCCCGTCGCGCCTTAACCCGGTGACCATGAAGATATTCAGCACATCATGAACATCAAATTCGGTAAGACGATATGGGGCAACCGCGCGGACCAAATTCGAGTGGCAGGAATAGTCAAAGTCTTCCCCGTTTAGCATTTTGTGCACGTACGGATCGCACCGGGTCCCAAGCAGGTCGTGACACCCCGCCCCATCCGCATCGACCCCATAGCTGACGGTATCGTTTGTGATTGTCAGCATCGGTCGCAGGTAGGGGAGGCACGACCACAACCGATCAAAGGCCGTCACGTGGGTGCCGTGCAACTGCCGCGTCCTGGACGCCCAGAAGCGCTCACGAGGGTTGTGCCGATTCCACGCATTAAAGTCGGCTACCTGCGGGCCTTCAATAACGACGATGCGGCACAGGTGGCCACCAGGAACGGTCCAGGCTCGTCCGGACCGGCGCGGGACGATCAATCGCTCGATGAGGGTTCGTCGTTCCACATCGTGGGCAAGCCTGCCGTAGAAAGCCTGGTCGACGTCGAGCGGTGTCCCTGGGCCACGGTCATAAAGAGCCCGCGGTTCGACCATGATGCGCCTCCTAGGAACGAATCTTGCGAGCCTGCGTACGTTTCCTCTCGAAGAACGTCGGCCAGGTCCCTCCGGAATGGAAAGCAGTCCGGATCCGCAGGCCGCCCTATCACCTTCTTTTGCCGGCCGATTCCCGGGCCCCTCCCACGCAATACCGCAGGGCCCCTCCACTCACTCTGAGAGAGGTCAGCGATTGCCGCCCGAACGCACCGCGGTGCTGGCCAGCGGGGGACGGCCGCACGGTCTCGATCCCTCAGCGTCCTGATGGAATTAAACGACGAGTCGTATACCGCCGGCGCCGGAGACTAGCGGCCGTATTCATCGTGGCGGCGTACCCAGAAAGGGCCCCGACCGGCTTCATCTCGACCCTTCGGCACCAGGTCAAGATAATGGTAGTCCACATTTAACATGTCGATACCACGCGCATAAGTTGAATAGGTGTGGAATACCCCGCCCGCTGGGTCTTTGCAAAATACGCTGACTCCCTCCCGCTCTGATTCTCCGGGATTCTGCACTGTGAAGTTGTAGAAGGCTGCTTCCTTCGCCAACTCCTCGGGCGTGAACGATACGTGGTAGTCGAAATTGAAATCGGTCTCCGACGACGAGACCCATTTGAAACTCCAGCCCATCCGCTTCTTGTATCCGGCCAGCTTACTGTACGGTGTTCGAGACACCGCAACCATGGTCACATCGCGTTGGTTCAAATGCACGATTATTCCATTAAAGTTATCAGCCCAATGCGAGCAGTGCGGGCATCCTTCCTGCCAACCCGGGGCGAACATGAAGTGATAGACGATCAGCTGGCTTCTCCCGTCAAAGAGCTCCGACAACGTTTCCTTGCCGTTCGGTCCTTCAAAGACGTACGGCTTGTCAACGCGCTCCCAGGGCAAGTCACGCCGCTCTTGGCTCAACTGGTCGCGTACGCGCGTGAACTCCTTCTCTTTGACCAGGAGCCGCTTGCGCGCTTCGATCCAGTCCTCGCGGGACACGACTTTATGATGCTCTGCCATGAGTGTCCTCCTTCTCTAGGTGGCAATCATCGCCCGCGTGTTGGAGTGAACAAGCTAGCCCGAACCGGAGCCAACCGCCTCAGCGGTGAATGAAGTCATATACTGGATCCCGCCCGGTACGCGGCAAAACCTGCCACCAACAAGGCGACAGATGTGAATTTCACTCAACGGTCGCTCGCCCCCGTGGGTGCAGCCCCAATGAGGCTACCCACCGGCGAAACCAGACCTTCGCTCGACTACGGGATCCTCATCCGCCATCGGATCTTCCTCAGCGCCAACCCATTCCGGAAAGGCGCGACTCATCATTCGTCCGATCCCTTTGAAGCCTTCAAGCCCGCTTGATCGAGAGCGGTCAAATGATGTCGCGTGAATTACTTTGCGAATGAGCGGTCGATGCCACCCCAATTGCGGCGTGGGAAATCTCTCATGCACTTTTGATCGCCTCAATTGAATTCACATCAGCCTCTCCGGTCATCGCCATATCCCGTCAATCGATCGGCGTTGTCGGGCGTTGGGCGAGATAGAGAGCCAACCTGTCTACGATCTGGCCCCAACCCCCTTTGTGACGCCTCACCGCGTCGGGATCCGCAAAGCGCTCGTGCGTGAGAACAAGTTCGCACGCCTGGCCGCGTTCGAAAAGCTCGACCGTCACAAGCGTCGGTTGGTTGCGTGCTATTGGAGACCCACGTGAAAACGAGTTTTGACGGCGGGTCGACGACGAGATATTCTCCCGTATGGCCGACCGTACGGGTCGGGGTTTTCATGACGATCCGGTACGTGCCACCTACACGGGGGTCAAACTGCGCCTCAACCGCGACGGTATCACCGGGGCACATCCATTCGCCCATGCTCTCCGGGTCGATCCAGGCCGCGAAGACCTCTTCGCGAGATGCCTGAATGACTTTCCGCATCACCAGCCAGTCTCCGCGCTCCTCGCCAGCCGCCATCTGAACCCCCGACGCGAGCGTGCTTTACCCCTGACCGGCTTGCTCGCGGCCGCTCCGACCACGCTTCCGATTCGCAACGATGTGCCGTTCGAGCGCGTCCAACCGCGCCTCCCAGAACGCGCGGTGGTGCTCGAACCAGGCCGTGGCCCGACGCAGCGGCCGAGGCTCGAGGTGGCAGTAATGCTCTCGCCCTACCACCTCGCGGCGGATCAGTCCAGCGCGCTCTAAGGTCTTGATGTGCTTCGAGATCGCATTGAGGGACACCGGAAACGGCCGGGCGATCTGGGTTATCTTTGCGGGCCTGCGGGCGAGCACGTCGAGAATGGCGCGCCGTGTCGGATCGGCCACCGCCGCGAACACCTGATCGAGCACGTTCGGTCCATATTCAACCATACGGTTGAAGTATATCGTGGCCCCCGCCTCTCCGTCAAGTTTGCGCAAGAAACGGGTCGTGCGCGGTGGTCGTTGATTCGACCGACTGATTCCCCCGTCTTTGGCGTCGGCGATCTTGAGGGGATCTTGAGGGGAGCGCGCGTCTTCTTGACGGTTTCTTGAGCTGCCTTGATGCTAGAGCATCTGTGGCAATCTATCCAAGAGGCGCAGATGTGTCCCCCCGGTCGGTCGGAGACATCTCCGTCTGGGGTTCGTTCATGTGGGGGTACGCCGATGTCGGTGCCGACATCTACGCCGCCCTCGGCATCGTCGTGGCGGTATCGATGGGGCTGGCGCCACTTGCCTTCGCTCTCGCGGGCGGCGTCTACGTGCTCATCGGTCTTGCGTACACGGAACTGGCGAGCTCGTTTCCGGTCGCTGGGGGCGGCCAGTATTACACGGCTCGGGGTATGGGGGATTTCCTGGGGTTTGTCGCGGGAGCAGCGCTCCTCCTTGACTATACGATAGACATCGCGAGACATCGCGCTGTTCGCGGCAGCCTCGGCAGGTTATTTCAACTTCTTCATACCGGCCACCCGCGAAAATTCGGCAACGCTGGGTCCGCCCAAGCACCTCAACCCGATCTGGGCAGCGGAGACGGTGCTCCTCATCCTTTTCCTCATTTGGCTGAATATCAGAGGAATTCGGGAGTCGTCGTTTTTCAAAGAGATTATCGGCACCATCGACATGCTGACCGAATCGTGTGTGACCATCTTGGGTTTCCTCTTCGCCTGGAAACCCGAGTTGCTGGTGCACCAATTCCAGACTCAACAACCTCCGTTCTCGCAGTTCATGTACGGTTCATCGCTCGCGATCATTTCATACCTCGGGCTAGAGTCGATCTCTCAGGCGGCCCAAGAGACCCGTCGTCCGGCAACGATAATCCCGCGAACATCGATCGGGTTGATTTTCAGTGTGCTCCTGTTCGCGATGGCGTTTTCCACACTGGGCGTCGGCATGCTCCCTTGGCAGGAGATCGCTCAGCACCAGGGGGATCCCGTGGCGCTGCTGGCCCACAACATCCCGCTGATTGGAGTGGTCGCCGGACCGTTCGCGGCCATGCTGGGGGCGACTATCTTGCTCATCTCTGCAAACACCGGCGTGATGGGGAGTCCGCGGCTTACCTTTTCGATGGGCGAACTGGAACTCGCCACCCGATGGATGAGCGCGGTGCATCCCAAGCACCGCACACCTTGCCGCAACCATTGTATTCTCCGTTTTGGCGATCATCGAGGCGCTGCTCCCCTTCCTCACACCCCAGGCCCTCGACACGCTGGGGAACATGTACGCCTTTGGGGCAACGCTCGCCTACCTCTTGGTGTTTGTGTCTCTGGTCAGACTTAGGGTCAGCGATCCGGTCACGCCTCGCCCTTATCACGTGCCTCTCAACATTACGTGGAGTCGCCAAGGGGAGACAATCCGGATCCCGGTTCTCGGGTTCTTCGGCATCGCCGGCGTGAGCCTCATCCTGTTTGAAGTAATCGCCACCCACACCATCGGGCGGATCGCCGGGCCCGCCTGGGTGCTCCTGTGCATTTCGTATTACATTTGGCACCGGCACCAACAAGGTTATCCGATCTGGCGCTCCCTCGCGCGGAACTGGCCAGCGAAACAGATGGCGATCCTCGAATCAGCGCAAGAGTTTTCGCTGTTGGAGGAATATCGGTTCGCGCTTGCGGCTAAGGAGAAAACACGAACCAAGCAGGCCCGGAAGTGACTTGTGGCGACCCCACACTTTGACCCTGTGACGTTGCGAAGGGATCCATCTCAATGAACGGCCGCGGCAGAAGCGTCCAGGCAGACCGGACGATCGCAATCAAACGGCCGTTTCAAGAGCATCCGGCGGCACATGGCTATTGGGCGAACGCGGCCGTCGCGACTAATGAAGCCTGTTATCGTGTCGTTGTGACCGTTTCCGGACCAGGATGCACGAGTGGCATCGCTGGACACGAGGAGGCGACGGAAGAGGGCAGGATGCTATTCAGCTTAATTGATCTCGCGGGTCGCTCGACAAACGAATTCAAGCGAAGCCAAACCAACCACTTCCCCGAAATCTGGGTCACGATCCCGTCTGGCCTCGGTCGACGTGGGGAATGGACGGTCGACGCATTGAGGAACCATGCTCGTGAGCAGCTCCGCCCGTACAATGTCAGCCGCTGCGGATCAACGTGGGAAGCACGCCCTAAGCAAACGATCTCGCATTTTGAGTTCCTCGGGCCTTGAGGGTAGGCAGCCGTAAGCAGTGAGTCCTATCTCATCTTGGCCGGCATCTGCGAACGCTTCGGGAGTCGGCCACACCCATGCGACTATTCCAATGATCTTTCACCGGCCTGGCGGTCCCGCCGGAGTTCACGGAGGTCGTCTACGTCTGCCGGAATGTTACCAACGGCCCGCCGATCGAGTACCGAGAGGTGTGCTTGCCGATCTGCGCGCTCGATTCGGTCGTGTGCCGATCCAGAAATACCTCGAACCGGCGATGTTGAAGCGCATCTTCGGACGCTGAACAACCGATGTGGACACCGACAGCCTCGGCTGCGGGAAAAATCCATCCCTACATCTCGGCGGGCCTTTCCCGACCTCCACTGGGATGCGATCGAAGCGGACCGCGCGCAGAGCCCAGCACTGAACTCTCACGAATGGCGGCTAGGGCACCTCCGCACTCCTCAACCAGATTAGGCGAGGAGCTACGATCGCACTCCATGACGTTGGCAAACTGGCGGCCCAGGTGATGCCGGGAGCCCGACACGGCAATCCTCCACCTTCCCGCCCTCACCGTTGGCATGCGTAACCTGCATGGTCTCCCGAAAGAGAGTAAAGCCGCACGCGTAGGGAGAGATACCCCGATCCCCGTGTCTTTGCGAGTCCTCTCGAGAATGGACATGGCCCTTGGCCATCAACGGCCGTATTCAGAATTTTCGTTCTGCGTGCTCCTCTGGGTCTTCGGATACAATTGACCACCTCCGAACACCTCGTCTTGGCAAGGTCCCGGCCTAGAGATCATGCACTGCGGACTCAGCGGGTCCGTTCGCCCCCCACCGAGGCGGAATGACTGCGCGTGCGGCCAGCCTCACAGGCCTCAAACCGCCCGCAGCATAGTCACCTTCGTGGGGATGACTGTGCGTGCCCAACTTCCTGTGCTGGACACCCCTTCACGAGTTCCGCATGAGTTCTTGGCGGAGTTTTCACACTTGCCCGCTATCCTCGGAGGTGGGACAGCATTGAAGCGAATTGCGCGGCGTGGGAGGACACAAATGGCGTTAACCCATATGCTCTGCGAGGGGAGGTTCGGGCATGCGCTTTCGCTGCCCAGAGTGTGGGGTTGAAGCCGAGGTCATCTTGGAAGATGGGGAAGAGGTTGTCTCTGTGTACTGCATTAAACACAAGGGGGGGGGTGGATGCCCACATACGTCCCGTTTACATGAGGGGCATCCCCTCAGCGGCAACCAAAGCCGAGCCGGAGGTTGCCCCTAATCAACGCTGCTAGATTAGGATGGACAAACCGGTGACCTACGCAATTTAACGTTGGTAGCGAGGGGTCGCCTTGCTGCACCTCTTCCGGTTTGCGTGATAAGCCCGGGATACAGCCGGGTGGCGATTGCGGTCAATACCGCCGCGAAAGCAACCAGCACGGCGAAGTCCGCGCCGAGACCGAGCGTGCTCGTGCCGCCCTGGACCATCAGCGCCCGCAACCCGTCCACTTCGTAGGTCAGCGGGTTCACAGAGGCGATCGGCTTGAGCCACGCTGGCATCAGCACGATCGGATAGATCGCGTTGCTCGCAAAGAACAACGGCATCGTCATCACCTGGCCCATTCCCATGATCCGCTCGTGGCTCTTCACGATGCACGCGATCACAAGGGACAGAGTAGAAAACACCGCCGAACCCATTATGACGAGTGCGAGCACGCCAATCACGTTCAAGGGCTCCCAGGTCGCACGGATATGCAGGGCCAACGCGAGCACGTACACGATCACCGCTTGGGAAAGGGCACGGACACCGGCGGAGAGCGCTTTGCCGAGCACCATCGCGGTGCGCGAGATCGGGCTGACCATGTACTTGTTCAATACGCCGAGGTCGCGCTCCCGGATCGCGGAGACTCCGTAGAAGATCGCGATGAACAGGACGCTCTGCGCCAGGATGCCCGGCGCCATGAAGTCAAGATAATTCAGCCGACCGGTGGGCACGCCGTGGACGCGGGACATGACCTGCCCGAACACGACCAACCACAACGTGGGCTGCACCGCGCGCATAATGAGCTCGAGGGGGTCATGGCGGAGCTTGCGGATCTCAGCGTCGGCGACGGCCAGCATATCGCCGACGAAAGTGAACAGGCCGCCCGAACGGTCAGGATAGACGGCGGGCGGTCTGGCGGGTGCGTAAGGACCTCACGGTAACCCCCTCCCGCTTCGATATCGGCCCCGGCGATGTGCACGAACACGTCGTCAAGGGTCGCGCCGTCGCCCACCTGCGCCTTCAGGTCACGAGGCGAACCGACCGCGGCGACGCGCCCCTGGTGCATCATCGCCACTCGGTCGCAGAGGTCCTCGGCCTCCTCCATGTAGTGGGTTGTGATGAGCAGTGTGGTGCCAAACACCTCGCGGAGGCGCCGGACATGTTCCCACACCGCCTGCCGCGCCATCGGATCGAGACCGACCGTAGGCTCGTCCATGAACAACACGACAGGCCGGTGCAGCATCGCCTGGGCGATCTCGAGCCGCCGGATCATCCCCCCGGAGTACTGACGGACCAACTGGCCGGCCGCATCGGTCAGGCCCATGAGTTCGAGGGCCTCCTTGATGCGGC
>DATEHM010000141.1:0-10959 GCA_035279545.1 bacterium
CGTCAACGTCGTGCTGGCGAGGGTTCCGACAACCGCCAGCGTGACGGCACCCCCGCTTGTGCCGCGCAGCGCGTCCACCGCGTCGATCCCGTCGCGCATCGACGCCAGGAGCGCTTCCGCATGCGGGAGGAACGCACGGCCGGCGTCGGTCAGCACGACGCCACTGCGAATGCGCTCGAACAGCGGCGCACCCAGTTCGCGCTCAAGGAGATGGATGCGACGGCTGATCGCGGGCTGAGAGAGATGGAGGCTCGACGACGCCCGAGTAAATCCGCCGCGGCGGACGATTGTCAGGAATGCCTCCACGTGATCGAGTTCCACCAGTCATCAGCATAGCGAATGAGACTGAGTAAATCAATGCATTGGACACATCGGTCCAATCTGCCTATCTTTACGAGTGAGACAGATTGCTTCGGGCCCGCCTACCTCACGAAGCAGGAGGTCCATATGAGAGCCAATGACGTCCGATCGACCGAGGCGATCCGGCACGGCGCGTACGTGTGCCTGAGCGTGCCCCCCGACGCGCGGCGGGCCGTCGCCGGCGCCGCGGTGCCCGCGCTTGCCGATCGCCTGGGGCTGCGGAACGAATTCAATCCCGGCGACGGACATCCACCGGAAGCGATCGCGTTCCTGCATCGCGTGGACGCGACCCCGGCCGATATCGCGGATAGCGAGCTGCTGCGCGCGGACGCGGTCGTCCACGTCGCCTCGGAGACGGCCGGGCCCGTCGCGCAGCTCTGCGCCGAGCTGGCGCGCCTTCTCGGCCCGACGATCAAGCCGCGCGTTCTCGGCGGGGTCCTGCGTCCGATGACCTACACCGGGAATGCGATGCACAACTTCGCCTATGCGCATCGCGTCGTCCAGCAGCCGGGTACGATCATGCCCAACGCGTTCCTCGTTCCCATGAGCAAGACGAGCGGCTGGTGGGAAAAGGATTGGATGGAACGCCACACGTACTTCCTGCCGCGCTATGACGACTCGGGCCGGATGCTGAACGAAGGGCACGCGCTCGCGGCCGCGGCGGGGATCGCGTGTCTCATGAGGCGCACCTACAAGCACGCGGCGGAGCCCGCGCCCGCCGGAGCGTACGATTTCATCACCTACTTTGAGTGCAAAGACGAGGACGTGCCGAGGTTCCACGAGGTCTGCGCGGCCCTGCGGGACGTCGCGAAGAATCCCGAATGGCAGTTCGTCCGCGAGGGCCCGACATGGCATGGCCGGCGCGTCGCGACTTGGGGGGAACTGTTCGAGTGACGCCGATGATCATACTCCCCGACGCGGGGGCTGGGCGTGCGCCTTGTTCAGCTTCATCGAGCGCATGCTCGGCGCGTGGCTTGGGGTTCTGATCGGATCCGGCATCAGCGCCAATGGCCCCATCTCGCCGTGATCGTCGGCCTGGCGGCCGGCCAGGTCCCGCTTCTTGATTGAGAAATGACTCATGACATGGCGTTCGGCATCTCTCGTGGAGCCTCTTCGTTCTATCTCGCATAGGAAAGTGGCCGACGGTCGAAGAAGATGGTGCAGACGAGGGTCTTGGGTCAGTGGTCAGGCAAAGTCGCACTCGCACGTACTGCCGACGCCATCCCGGGGGGCTGCGTCCTCTCGTGGTGGTGGTCGCTGCGCTCCTCCCCGTGTTGTGCTTGCCGGCGCACAGTCCCGGCGCGGTGGTCCGGCTCAGTTCGCCGTTTCGCGTCGAGGTTGGCCGGGGCGCCCACACCTGTGCGGACGCTCCGTCTGGCTATTGAAATGGCCGCTCATATCGCGGTCCCCCAACTCGAAGATGCAGAGATCGTGTTGGCCGGGACGCAGCCGGTTCTGAGTCCGCTTTCCCCCGGCCGCTCGGTTACGGTCCTGACGAAGCTCGACATCACCACCTCCGAAGGAGCCCCGCTCATCTGGGTCGTCCCCGTGACGCTGACCAACAAGCCGGCGGATGGAAGGGATGCTCAACGGCTGCTTGTGAGCGACAGTCCGGAGACCGTCAGCGACGACGGCATCTTGGATGCCGGGACCCCTCGAGGCCGCGCAGACCGCTCGCATCCTGTACCACCATCAGAATGGCCGATCCGATCGCACCATGTGGCTGATCCTCACCCTGATCAATCCTACCCCCGTGCGCGCGCGCCTCTCCATCGTGGGTGCCACAGGGGGACCGCACCCCGACGAGCTCCGGGCCGGGCACGCGGCAGCCAGGGGATTCCTGGAACAGTACTGGGCGCGGGCCGGGGTGTTCCTCGAGCTCCCGCCGAACGCGATCATCCCATTGTTGGCTACGCGGGTGCCTCCCAATGATGTGGCCAGCGGTCTCGCGCAGATCGCGCTGCTCGAAGGCTCCCGCGTGGAGGCGCAGCTGGCCGCCCAATTCCCCCGGAAGGGCGAGCCTCCCGTGTTCAGCCGGACTCTCCCGCTTGACACGCAGCATCAGCGGGGGATGGTCGGGCCTCCGTTTGCGCCCGAATCTTCTCGTATACGGCCGGCGGCCCGGAGCCCATGATGTGGGTGGGCGCGAACGAAGACCTCCTCCGGGACGAGGTGAGCGGGGAGCCGCTTCGCGGGAACTACGGCGTGATCTACACATTTGACATTCAACTGACCAACCCGACCGCGCACCCCGTTGCGGCGGCGCTGGCCATCCACGCCAACAGCGGATCGGCGGGCGCCACTGTGCTCGTGAACGGGACCCTGATCGATGTCCCGTCGGCGCGGCCTGACGCCCCCCGAACGGTGGCGACGGTGCATCTGCCCGCGACGTCGAGCGAGCATCTGCGCATTTCCACGATGAGCGAAGGCGGGGCCAGCTACCCGGTGCTCTTCACCGTCGGGCCGCCGTGACGGCAGGACTCTGCCTTCGTCCGGATGCCTATCGGTCGATGCGGGTGTCGGCGGGGCGGGAATTCCGCGGTCGACGGGGTGACTTTCGCCCGAGCGCACGAGCGGGGAGGCGGCATCACGGGCAGTCGAACCGCCAGCGGATCGCCGTCCGGTAGTCCCGCTCGAGCCAGGTGAACGCCACGTGCGGGTGAAGGGCGTACACGATCCGGTCGGGGCTGTCGTCGTCCAGCCGCCACTGATACTTCGCCCGGTACGCCTCGGCAAATTGCGTGAACAGCGATGGATCGGTCACCTCCACCACCTTTCCCTCAAGGATGACGACGGTCTCCCCACTCTCGAGGTGGACCACCCCCTGGGATCCTCCGCGAGGTTCCGACCCTTGCGGAAGAGGCGGGAGGTGGCGAAGTAGAAAATCCCCGCCAGCCAGACCCCCCAGACCGGGACCGCGTGGGGACTGCCGTCAGGGCAAGTCGTGCCCACCCAGTGGTTCCGGGCGCCCGTGAGCAGCCCCATCACGCGGTGCCGGGCCGACTCCGAGATGCGCCCGGGGTGCGACGCGATGCCATAACTCGCAGGGAGGTGGGGGCGGCTCGCCCGTGGGCGCGCGGGGCCGGGGAAATGGGGCGGCACCGCCATGACGATCCTCCTGGGTCGTGTCGTCAGACCTGGACTGCTACGGGACGGCGGGGCCCGAGTCCTTGACCGGCCGGGCTCGGGGGCAGGGGACCTCCGCGATGCGCTGGAAGTCGATCCCGCTGGTTTCATCACGGTGCGCGAGGTGGCTCTGTGACGAGGGTGGGGAGCGGCGAGTACGTCTTCGAGGTGGTGGAGGGCTGGGCGAAGCTTCCCGCGGGGTGGAGCTTCAAGGAGGTCTCCGGCGTGGGAGTCGACCGCCAGGATCGCGTGCATGTGTTCTCCCGGGGGGAGCATCCCGTGACCATTTTTGATCGCGACGGGATATTTCTCGCCTCGTGGGGAGAGGGCGTCTTCGCCCGGCCGCACGCCGTGACGATGGGGCCGGACGACACGATCTACCTGACGGACGACGGCGACCACACCGTGAGGAAGTGCACGCTGGAGGGAAAGGTCCTCCTGACCATCGGGGTCCCCGGCAAGCCGGCGCCGATCCGGAGCGGCCGGCCGTTCAACCGGTGCACCCATGTGGCGGTGGCACGGGACGGCTCGCTGTACATCTCCGACGGGTACGGGAACGCCCGCATCCACACATATTCGCCCGACGGCACGTTGTTGTTCTCGTGGGGCGAGCCCGGCACCGATCCCGGGCAGTTCAACCTCCCCCACAACATCTGCGTCGATGGGGAGGGGTTCCTCTACGTCGCTGATCGGGAGAACCACCGGATCCAGGTCTTCGACCCCCGTGGAAAGTTCGAGACCCAATGGAACAACCTGTTCCGCCCATGCGGGCTGTATATCGATCACCGGGATCCGAACGGTGAGCGGGTGTACGTGGGGGAACTGGGGCCGAGCCTCCCGGTCAGCGCCGGGGTCGCCAACCTCGGCGCCCGGGTAGGCATCTACACGCTCCGCGACCAGCTGCTCGCCCGGTTGGGCGATAGGCTGCCAGGGGAAGGGGCGGGACAGTTTCTGGCGCCCCACGCCATCGCCGTCGATTCGCACGGCGATGTCTACGTGGGGGAGGTCTCCTGGACGATGTACGGGAGACAGCTCGATCCGCCGAGAGAGGTCCGCAGCCTCCGAAAGTTGGTGCGGATCGCCCCGCAGCCCGGTCACTCGTCTTCCGGATCAACCCATTCCTCTTCCTCGGGGACGAACGGCCGCAGGCAGTGAGGGCACACCACCGCTTCGCCCTCTTCGGCCGGCGTCAGGCGGAGGAAGGACGTATGGCAGTGGGGACAGCTCAGCCGGATCATGCGTGCGCAGGAGTTCGCCGGCAGACCCGGCCGGTCCTCGGGCCGCGAGCAGGACTCGCGCTTTCATCTGCAGAAGGGGCGAGCATTCCCCCTGGGCGCGCCGGCGGTTGCGGCGTTCACGGGTTTCGGCAGGAGGGGTTCGACTGATGGCCAGAACGGCAACCGATCCGCGCTCTCGTTCCAGACAGGTCACCGAGGGACCGGAGCGCGCGCCGCACCGGGCGATGCTCCGGGCGACCGGACTCAAGGACGACGACCTGAAGAAACCGCTCGTGGGGGTGGCGTCGTCGTGGAACGAGGTGACCCCGTGCAACCTCCACCTCGACGTCGATGCCAAGGACGTCAAACAGGGGATCCGGTCGGCGAGCGGCACTCCCATTCAGTTTACGACCATCGCCGTCAGCGATGCGATAGCCATGGGCCACGAGGGGATGAAGGCATCGCTCGTCAGCCGGGAGATCATCGCCGATTCCGTGGAGCTGATGGTCGTGGCGGAGGCGTTCGACGGGCTGGTGGCGATCGCCGGGTGCGACAAGAGCCTCCCCGGGATGATGCTGGCGATCGCGCGCCTCAACGTGCCGGCGATCTTCCTCTACGGCGGAACCATTTTGCCCGGTCATTTTGATGGTCGGGACGTGACGATCGGGGACGTCTACGAGGCGGTCGGCGCCCACGCCCAGGGGAAGATGACCGATGCGGAGCTCTATCGCCTCGAGTGTGTGGCCTGCCCGGGCGCGGGCTCGTGCGGGGGCCTCTTTACGGCCAACACGATGTCCTCGTGCGTGGAGGCGCTGGGGATGTCGCTGCCCGGGAGCGCCTCGATCCCCGCGGTCGACCCGCGCCGGCCGCACCTCTGCCGCCAGGTGGGCGAGGCCGTCATGCGGCTCCTCGCCGACGGCGTGAGGCCTCGGGACATCCTGACGCGGGCGGCCTTCGAGAACGCCATCACCACCCTGGTGGCCATGGGCGGGTCCACCAACGGGGTCCTCCACCTGCTGGCGATCGCCCGGGAGGCGGGGGTTCCTCTCGAACTGGCGGACTTCGACCGCATCAGCCGCCGGACCCCCCACATCGCCGATATGCGGCCGGGCGGTCGGTACACGATGGCGGACTTGGACAAAGTCGGCGGGGTGCCCGTCATCCTGCGAGAGCTGCTGGAGGGGGGATGTCTCCACGGCGGGGCCCTCACGGTCACCGGGCGCTCGGTGGCCGAGAACCTCAGGGACGTCCGGCGTGCCGAGAAGCAGGATGTCGTCCGGCCGTTTGGCACCCCGATCACGCCGAGCGGGACCCTGGCCGTGCTCAGTGGATCGCTGGCGCCCGATGGAGCGGTGATCAAGACCGCCGGCGTGAAGCGCCTGACGCTGCGGGGCCCCGCCCGGGTGTTTGAGCGTGAAGAGGACGCCATGGCGGCCGTCGTCCGCGGCACGTTGTCGAAGGGAGACGTCATCGTCATCCGCAACGAGGGGCCGAAGGGGGGGCCGGGGATGCGGGAGATGCTTTCCGTCACCGGCGCCATCTACGGGCAGGGCCTCGGCGAGGAGATCGCCTTGATCACGGACGGGCGGTTCTCCGGCGCATCGCACGGCTTGGTCATTGGCCACGTCGCCCCCGAGGCGGCGAACGGCGGCCCGATCGCCGTCGTCCGCGACGGCGACATGATCCACATCGATGTTCCAAACCGGCGGCTCGATCTGCAGGTCCCGCCCGAGGAACTCCAGGCCCGACTGAAGGCGTGGCGTGCGCCCCAACCTCGCTACCGTACGGGAGCGCTTGCCAAGTACGCCGCGCTGGTATCCACGTCGGCCCAGGGGGCCGTCGTGGGGTTCTAGGGGGTCTCGAGCTTGAAGGGTTCCGCGACCTTGGTGGTCCCGATGGCTCCCGCCGGGACGCTGACCTGGCCGCCGCGAATGAAGGCCCCCGCCGCCAACCCGACCGGTCCGAGGATGATGATCCCGGCCAGGCTCGCTCCACCTGCCGCGCCCGCGTCTTTGGCCTGCCGGATCATGTCGGCGGAGATATCAAGCGGCGAGAGGCGCACCGGGCGCCCGTCGGTCGCCGTCACCTCCAAGTAGGCGACATGCACCCGTGCATTTTTCCCGAAGATTCCCGGTTGTGAGACGTCGGTGACCACCCCTTGCGCCGGGGTGCCCTGGCGGAAGATCTCCGCCCGCTGGACGAGGACGTTCGCGGCCACCTCGAACTTCACGGTGGCACCTTCGGTGATCGTGGCGGAGTCCACGGGGTCGAGGAACTTGAGCAACACCGATGTGCCGGCCGGGACCTGGATCTCGCCCGCCTGAGCCGGGACGGCGACGATTGAGATGGCGATGGCCATGAAGGGCGCGAGCGCCGTTCGCATGTGGACTTCCCCCTCCCCTAACGCCTGGATTTTTGGGGTGTCGGCCTCCGACGACAGACGGACGGCGATGAGATTCGGCTTCCTCCACCCGATTTCCCGTTCACGGCTCGATCTTCCAGGCGGCCGGCGTTCGGGCCGCGAGGGGACGCCGGCCGCGGAGCGCGATCCGGGGGCGGCCGGGTACCGATCTGGACCGGCCGAGCTTCGCAGTGGATTTCCCAGGCGTCCCGCCCGAGGAGAGGACCAGGAGGCGATGGCCGGCCCCCGTGCGCCGACGTGGCGGGGTGCCGGAACCCCGCGGCCGACGTGAACATACGACCGGGCGTGCGCTATCCCGGCGCGCCCCCGGGGCGCGGGGGACCCATCGCCGGGGCCAAATACGACACGGCTCGCAGAAGGAAACGGCATCTGTCCCCCGAACACCCTAATCCCGAGCACGCACTAATGACGGAGCAGGAGGGATGTATGACGAAGGCACAATTTGCGGCGAAGCTGGCCGAGAAGCTCAAGGTGAGCAAGGCAGAAGGGGGGCGGGTTGTGGACGAGGTCACCGACCTCCTCACCGCCGCCCTGAAGAAAGGTGATCGCGTGCGGTTCCCGGGGTTCGGTTCGTTCCGGGTGTCCAAACGCAAGGCTCGCATCGCCCGCAACCCGCAGACGGGTGAGCCCGTACGCGTCCCCGCACGCACGGTCCCCCGGTTCACGGCCGCGAAGGAGCTCAAGGCCGCGGTGAAGTAGTTCGTCCGCGGCGCAGGCTGGTTGGGGTCCGTGGCACATGGTGCCGCGGACCCGGCGTTTCTTCCCCGGCTGTCGGCACGGCGCGAACCGGAGCCGGTCGCCGGGCCCGGCTCCAAGGAGAAAAGCCAGAGGCGGAGAATGGGATGAGACCTTTACTCTGTCCGAGCGGGAGGTGGGAGCCGATTCCTTTCGCCCGACGGCGCGTGCCGTCTGGCGGATAGGGCCTGATGCCGGCGTGAAGTAGTTTCACCACACGGAAGCACCGCCCAAGTAGAGTGAAAGGGCGGAGATTGGGGTTTCGGGAGGACACAAACCGGCCTTCGCGTGGGCCGCCGGGCAGGGGTCGAAGGCAAAACCGGGCTCGGGTTTGCAGGCTCCAACACGGAAAGCTCAGCTTGTGCCTTGAACGCCATTGTAGCCACCGTACGCTTGAGTGGGTTCTCTGAGAGGTCACACGGGGAGGCGAAAGATGGCAGCGCAAGCAGTGGCCGGATCGCGAGGCGGGACGTACAGTTATAATCTGAATCACGTGATTCTGGCGGCATCCGCCGGGACGATCATCGAGTGGTACGACTTCTACATCTATGGAAGCCTGGCTGTATTCTTTGCGGGCCTCTTCTTCCCCAAGGGCGACCCGACGATCGCCCTCCTGGAATCCCTGGCGGTCTTCGCGACTGGGTTCCTGGTTAGACCCTTCGGCGCGATCTTCTTCGGCCGGATCGGTGACCTCGTCGGGCGCAAATACGCTTTCGTCGTCACGCTCAGCACGATGGGCCTCGCGACGACCTTGACCGGGCTGGTCCCCACGTACGCGCAAATCGGCATTCTCGCGCCCGTGCTGCTGGTGCTGCTCCGGCTGCTCCAGGGCCTGGCCCTCGGTGGCGAGTACGGGGGCGCGGCGACTTATATCGCCGAGCACTCGCCCGACGACCGTCGCGGCTACTACACGAGTTGGATTCAGACCACGGCGACGGTAGGATTCTTCGTCGCCCTGGTGACCGTCCTGATCTTCCGGCTGTCCCTCGGGGACGCGGCCTTCCGGGCGTGGGGCTGGCGCATTCCGTTCCTCCTATCCGCCATCCTGCTGGCGATGGCGCTTTACATCCGGCTGAAGCTGCAGGAAGCGCCGCTGTTCGCCAGCCTGAAGAGCCAGGGGAAGTCGTCGAGTTCGCCGCTTCGGGACAGCCTCGGCAGCGGGCGGAATTGGGGGATGATCCTCCTCGCGCTGTTCGGTGCGACGGCCGGCCAGGCAACGGTCTGGTACACGGGCCAGTTCTACGCGCTGTTCTTCCTGCAGACCCAAGTCATCCCAAAGTCCGACTTCGTCACGCCGACCGTCATCGTCGCGATCGCGCTCTTGATCGGCACCCCGTTCTTCCTGTTCTTCGGCCGGCTCTCCGACCGGATCGGCCGGAAGAAGATCATCATGGCTGGATGTCTGATCGCCGCGGTGACCTACGTCCCGATCTACCAGGCGATGAAGGCGAACGCCGGGAACCCGGTGATGCTGACCATCCTGGTCGCGATCCAGGTGATCTACGTGACCATGGTGTACGGGCCGATCGCCGCGTTTCTCGTTGAGTTCTTCCCGGCCAAGATCCGGTACACGTCCCTCTCGCTCCCCTACCACCTCGGCAACGGATGGTTCGGCGGCCTGACCCCGTTCATCGCGACGGCCATCGTCGCGAAGACGCACAACATCTACGCCGGGCTGTTCTACCCGATCGGCATCGCGCTGATGACCTTTATCGTCGGCTCGCTGTTCCTCCCGGAGACGAACGATCGGCGGATCTGGGATGAAGTGGGCGGCCAGCCTTCCTACGTGGACGCGGCCGCAGGCGGCCTCGCCGGCGGGGGGGGCGGCGGCACATAGACCGGGTTCCGCATGGGATCGCGGTGGTGTGAGGGAGCGAGCCGAGGTACGTATTGGGCTGTAGGCGGCCCGACGTCAAAAGCGTCAATCTGAATTAAGCGTACGAGGTTCAGCCACACCGATCGCGAACAGGGTCCTATCGGTCTTGGCTGGACTCAAGAACTGGGACGAGGTCGGCGGCGGCACTGACACCGGACGGGCCCTCTCCCGCAGCCGGGCGGGGGAGGGCGGTCGGTTGGTCTCAAGGTAGAGAAACCGGGGAAGAAGTGGTAACATACTCTGTCGGAAGGCTCGAGCCGCGACGCTCGGGCGTGAACAGGGTTTTTGCGCCCCGCCACGCTCCCGCCCCGCGGCTCTCAGGAGGCAGCAGTCGATTATGAAAGTGAACCGGATGAAGCTGCTTGTCGGCGGGGTGCAGCTGCGGGACGGCGTGTCGACGATCACCGATCTCCTTGGCCGGATCCTCAGCCGGACCGGGCTGCAGGTGATGGCGCTGGAACGCGGGTTCGCTTCGACGATTTACGGGGCGCACCAGTACGACCCACTGATGATCGCCGATGGCCCGCCCCTCTCCTGGGGGGACGAGGCCATCGACATTCTCGTCGGGCTGGAATACGACGTGGACGTGGACGTGCCCGAGCAGCCCAACCGGGATACGTTGCTTCGACACGGGCGACACCTTATTGACGGGGGGGTCCTGCTCTACGACAGCTCCACGGGAACCGTCCCCGTGGACGAGCTGGAGGCCGGAGGAGTTCGCGTCTTCCCGATTCCCGCTCGCCAGATCGCGGTCCGAGACCTGAAGAAAGAGGTCGTGAAGAACGTCGTGATGACCGGGGCGCTCTTCCGCCTCCTGGAGTTCGATCAGGACGAGCGGTGGCTGCGGCGCCTCCTGGAGGAGCGGTTCGGCCGGAAGGGCCCCGAGCTGGTGAATCTGAACATGGAGGCGGCCCGCCGGGGGCGCGCCGCGGTTGAAGCGATTCTGTCGGAGCGCCGGTGGCCGAACGTCGGCTACCGCCTGGAGCCCCTGCCCAACCCCGCCCCCGCGGTCTACATCGCCGGAAACGAAGCGCTGGCCATCGGCGCGATCGAGGCCGGCGTCCGGTTCTACGCGGGATATCCGATCACGCCCGCCTCGTCGATCCTCGAGTTCATGGAGCGGTATCTGCCCAAGTACGGGGGGCGCGCGCTCCAGGGCGCCAACGAGCGCGAGTCGATCCGCGCGGCGCTCGGCGCGAGCGCCGTGGGAGCGGTGAGCATGG
>DATEHM010000142.1:0-8383 GCA_035279545.1 bacterium
CACCGATCAGCATGCGCTGCGCGCCCTCCCGCGCGAGGACGTCAAGGGTCGAGCCCACTTGCTCCTTGTGCAAACTCCCGTGATTCTGATATCCTGGCACTGGCGTACTCCTTTCCCCTCCCCGGCCAGGGAGGTTCCGTCCTGAGTCTTGTTGGAAAGGGTACGCCGCTCCAATTTACACACCTTTTGATCTTAGTCCCCCATGCCCTATCGGGCCACCACCGCGAATGAAAAATGCCAGGCCGTGGGGAACCCCTCCTCCAGACGGTTCGGTGAATGAGGTCGGGTTACGCTTGGTGCCACGAGCCCGCATCTTAGTCTGACCCGGGGACGTCGCAGGCACCGCCGTCTGTGCCACGATGCCATCAACGGATCGGGAGCACGCAGAGCAGAGTCTTCGCACGAGACGTCCCCCTCGACCGTCGAGACCGGAGGAGGAGGTATCCGTATGGAAGTCGTGTACCCACGATGCTGTGGGCTGGACGTGCACAAGAAGAACGTGACCGCTTGTCTCCTGACGGTCGGGGCTGACGGTACGCGACAGAAGGAGATCCGAACCTTCGAGACCATGACCGACGATCTCCTGACGCTTGCCGACTGGTTGGTGACCGCCGGCTGTACCCATGTCGCGATGGAAAGCACCGGAGTCTACTGGAAACCCATCTACAACCTCTTGGACGGAGCCGTTGAGTTGCTCGTGGTCAATGCCCAACACATCAAGGCAGTCCCGGGGCGGAAGAGCGATGTCCGCGACGCTGAGTGGATTGCAGACCTCTTACAGCACGGGCTGGTGCGCGGCAGTTACATCCCGGACCGGCCTCAGCGGGAACTCCGGGAGGTAACGCGCTACCGCACCGCGCTGGTGCGTGAACAGACGCGCGAATTCAACCGCCTGCAGAAAGTCCTCGAGGGGGCGAACATCAAACTGGCGTCCGTGGCCAGTACCATGACGGGCCATTCAGTTCGGGCCATGCTGGAGGCCCTGGTGGCCGGGACCACCGACCCCGCGGCGCTGGCAGATCTCGCCCAGGGAAAGTTGCGGAAGAAGCGCCCGGAGTTAGAGCGTGCCCTGGCGGGTCGCCTTGGAGCGCATCAGCGGTTCATGCTTGCCGAACAGCTGGCACACCTCGAGTATCTGGAGGAGGCGATTACCCACCTGAACGAGGAGCTCAAGGTCCGCTTGCGCCCTTTTGAGGCTGAGCTTCAGTGGCTGGACACGATTCCGGGCGTCGCGCGCGTCACTGCGGAAATCGCTCTGGCCGAGCTCGGGGTGGACATGACGCGGTTCCCTACTGATCGACACTGCGCCAGTTGGAGTGGGCTGTGTCCAGGGCAAGACGAGAGCGCGGGGAAGCGTAGATCTGGGAAGACCCGCCACGGCAGCCAGGCTCTGCGCGCTGCCCTGGTCCAGGCCGCTCATGGTGCCGCCCGTGCCAAAGATACCTATCTCAGCGCTCAGTATCACCGACTCGCTGCACGCCGGGGGAAGAAACGGGCAGCCGTTGCCGTCGCGCATACGATCATCACGATCATCTACCACCTGCTCCGCACGGGTGGGACATACCGGGAGCTTGGGGGCAACTTCTTCGATGAGCGGGATCGGGAGCAGGTCGCTCGCCGGCAGGTAGCACGCCTCCAACGGCTGGGCTACCGAGTTACCCTTGAGCGGGTGCCCGCGTGATCAGTCCGTAACCGCCAAACCTCACCAACCGGGAGGGACTACCTGTAACCGGCCTTTTTCAGAGCAGCTCCAACAGATACGCGCTCGGCTATGTGTTTGCGGTAGGCCAATCGGGAATGCCCAGAATGGAAATGCGGTTATGTGAGGGTACAATGCGGGAAGTTCAAGGAATAGGGACCCAACGTCGATGTGATGATGGAGGAATCAGGTGGACACGACTAGACCGCGATTCGGAGACAAAACCGAGAAGTCGAGCGGCATGCTCGGGCAGGTAGAACTACAGGCTCTGGTTTACCAGCGTGGCCTGACCGCTGCCCTCGCGGGTCGCCCCCATGAGAAGACTGACGACCCCTGGTACGACGCCGGGTGGAGACACGGTGCCGGGATCAGGGGGCTTCGGACGCGGAAACCGCGTAAGTAACGGAAAGGAAGGTAGCGCCGCCTACGGAGTTCTCTTTCGCGCGTTCGACCGTCTGCTCCGCTCGATGGCGCGGTCTTTGCCAGAGGTGGCTTCCTCAGCCCCGTTCTTTCGTCGGTCGTTCGCAGGGATTCTTACCTGCGGGCCGCTTCTCCAAAATGAAGATCGTTCCCGCTGGGATCTTGAATGCCAAAATCTCTCATGCCATATGGCCGATTGCCCAGCGCTGTTGTGATGGTCGCATCGGCGTTGGTGAGGCGTTCGTAATAGACATCGACGCCGGACATTTGGAAGTAAACTCGGGATACACTTGGCGGCCAGGATATCAGAATCACGGGAGTTTGCACAAGGAGCAAGTGGGCTCGACCCTTGACGTCCTCGCGCGGGAGGGCGCGCAGCGCATGCTGATCGGTGCGCTGGAGCAGGAGGTCGAGGAGTTTCTGGGACGGGCGCGCTCTGCGCGCGCGGAGGGCGAGAGGCGCGGCTACCGGAATGGCGCCGGGCAACCGCGCAAGATTGCGCTGGGGTGTGGGACCGTGGAGGTCCGGGCCCCGCGGGTCCGGGAGACCAAAGAGCCCTTCACCTCCCAGATCCTACCCCGCTACCAGCGCGCCAGTGCGGCCATTCGCGCGCTGCTCCCGGCGCTGTACCTCCAAGGGCTGGCCACGGGGGACTGCGAGCCGGCATTACGGAGCCTCTTGGGGGAAGCCGCACCGTTGAGCCCGGCGTCGATCGTGCGCCTCAAGGAGCGATGGGCGCAGGAGTACGCGGCATGGAAGGACCGCTCCCTTACCGATCACCAGTACGCGTACCTGTGGGCGGATGGGTTGTATGTGAAGGCCGGCCCCGAAACGGAGCACATCGCGGTGCTGATTGTGATCGGCGTGCGGGAGGACGGCCACAAAGAGCTGCTGGCGATGGTGGAAGGGTATCGCGAATCCGCCGAGAGCTGGCGAGACGTCCTCCGCGACCTTGTCCGGAGAGGCCTAACGGCGGTCCGCCTCCTCATCGGCGATGGGGCGCTCGGCCTGTGGGCAGGGGTGCGGGACGTCTATCCTGAGGCGCGCCACCAACACTGCTGGTGCCACAAGATGCTGAATGTGCTCGACAAGCTCCCGGAGCGCGTGCACGCAGAAGCGAAGAATCTCCTGCGGGACGTCTACACCGCGCCCACGCGGGAGGAAGCCACGGCGCGCATCCACCGCGTTGCGCCGCGCTTCGCGCATGACTATCCGCGAGCGGTGACATCCCTCACGACCCACCAAGCCGAGTTGCCCACCTGCTATGACTTCCCGCGGGAGCACTGGAAGAGTCTGCGCACCACGAATCCGATCGAGTCGATCTTCGATAGTGTGCGACTGCGGACGCGAGCGACCCGACGGATGCGGACCGCGCGCACGGGATTGCACTTGGTGTTTCAGCTCGTCCGGCAGGCCGAAGGGCGGTGGCGACGTCTCGACGCGCCGCACCTTGTGGTCCGCGTCTTAGATGGAGTCCGGTTTGGGAATGGCCTTGAGGTCAGGAAGGCATCAAAGCGAGGGGTCGCCGCTTGAGAATTTACACATCATTTGACAAGAGCTCTATCTGTTGCTCGTTCGATAGGGACCGCCCGGGAAGCATAGAACACCTTGGCCCCGGGGACCCGAGGGGTAGCAGGATGGGCATTGCATGGAGAGCCAACGCAACGACGCCGTTCTTTGCTCGCTAGGGCCACCGTTCAGAGACTAATACAACCGCATTAAGAAATCTGGCATAGTCTTCGCACCATCGATGGTGACCATCGGCGTGTGTGAGCGCGGACGGCGTCCCACACGTCGTCAAGCGTCCCAAAGTAGCGGTTGGTCGTGGCATCATAACGGGTCTGACGCCAGATGCGCTCCTGAGCGTTGAGGCCGGGCTGATAGGTCGGAAGGTACTTGAGGCGTACATCGCGATGCGACGCCAAATAGGTGCGCACCTCGGTGCCCCGGTGCCACACGGCGCGATCGACGTACACCCAGATCGTGTAGCCGCGGAGCGCGCGCCGAAGGTGGCGCAGGGCGGCGAGGAAGCCCTCGTGGTTGCCATGGGGATGGCGGAACGAGCCACGCCGTCCCAGCAACGGCGCCACCCAGCCGAAGAGGTTCAAGCGCTCCCGATGGGCGCTGCGCGTGGCCACCCGGAGTCGCTGTCCGCGCTTCGCCCACCCGCGTCCCAATCGCGGGTGGAGCGTACAGCCCGTCTCATCTTCGAAGACAATGGTCTCGCGTGAGGTCAGTGCGGCGAGTCTTTTTTTAGGCTCTCCCGGAACTGCCGCGCATCTTCGGCGCGGGCTTGGACGTAGGAGTAGCCGGCACGTTTGAGGCGATACCCGAGGTGATGCAGCCAATTTTGCGCTTGCCGGACCTTGATGCGCACGCCAAAGTGCTTGCGCAGATGCTGCACGAGCAGCGGTCCGTCCCACTGCGCCCGCGTCCACCCATACTCCGCCGGTGCATGCGCGAGATGGGCATCGACTTGCCGGCGGATCCGCGGGGTCAACTGCGACGGCCGCCCAGGGCGCGAGCGCTCGAGGAGCCCCTGCACACCCTCCCGATTCACCCGGTGCACCCACGACGTCAATGTCGTGCGGCTGATGCCGAACACCGCCGTCACGACGTTGGGGCGAGACCCGGCCCGGACGAGCAGGACGACCGCGACCTTCACGCCGAGCCACGCCCCCGGGGTCGCCGTCGCCAGGCGCAACAACGCCTCCGAGGTCACCTCGTCGCGCGTGATGGAGAGGGCTTTCATCGACGCTCAGCATAGCACACCCGTTCGATTATGTCAAGTTATTTAGTGCGTTCGTATTAGTTGCAGCTCCCATATAGGTTGTTGACACTGGAACGCCTTCCAGCGTTTGTGTGGGGCAGAAACTGTGAGCCCCAGGCTGGGAGGCGTTCATGGGTCATGCACGGGGCAAGCTCACGCCGGTGGGCCGGTTGTTGCACACCCAACGCATCACCGAGTTGGGGTGGTCGGTGAGCCAGGCCGCGGCTTCGCTGGGTGTCTCTCGAGAAACGGCACATAGACGGCTGCGACGGTGGCACCAAGAAGGTCACCGAGGACTGGACAACCGATCGGGTCGCCCCCATCGCTCGCCGCGCAGGCTCGCCGCGTCCGTCGAACGGCGCATCCTGCGCTTGCGGCGTCGTCTGAGATGGGCCCCGCATCGGCTGGCGCCGTTGGTCGGCTACCCGCGGTCGACGATCTTGCAGTACTCCGGCGCCATGGGCTCTCGCGTCTTCGGGATCCGGATCGCTCGACAGGCATCCCCATCCGGTATGTCCGGGGCCATCCCGGGGAATTGCTGCATCTCGATATGAAGCCACGGGCACGGGTCCCGAAGGGGGGCGGGCATCGGATCTTGGGCCGATCGTCCGCCACGAAGCATCGAGGCGCGGGCTACGAGGTGGTGCATGTGGCGATCGATGACGCGTCCCGCCTGGCGTTTGCGCAGATCCGGCCGGATGGGCGAGGCCCCACCGCCGCGCGGTTTCTGCTCGATGCCGTCGCCTTCTTCGCCGAACAAGGGATCCGGATCGAGCGCGTCATGACCGACCGCGGGTACAACTATACCATTTCGCGGACCTTTCACCCGGTGGTTCGCCACCTGCGGATCCGCCATAAGATCACACGGCCGTATCGCCCGCAAACCAACGGCAAGGCGGAACGGTTCGTCCAGACCCTGCGGCGGGAATGGGCCTACGCTCGACTTTACGTAAGCGACCAGGAACGGCGCCGCACTTAAAGCGGCTCCACCACTACAATCATCATCGCCCTCACACTGCGCTTGGAGGCGACGTCCCGGCCATCGCAAGTGTGAATAACGTCTGTGGGAACCACAACTAGCCCCCAGGGAGGAGGTGCAGGATCGACCGTCTGGACACATCCCGCAAGAACCTGCCTTTATGAGACCCTGGGAAATGGCCACGCACGGGGTTTGATTTTTCACCCCGCCGGTAGCTATCCTGGGTTCGGGTGGTTTGGAGGAGGTGATCGAATTGAAACGCCTACAGGTCGGGCAGGCAGAGGCGGTTGATATCCTCGCCGTGAAGATGCAAACTCTGCTACGGCGCTTCGGTGGTAGCGCGGCAGGCCGCCGCCTGCACCACGCGATTGACCACGCGGTGACACGCCACCACCAGGTCCGGACTCAGGATAATCTCGGCTTCTACCACGGGTTGATCACAGGGTATGCGGTGGCAATGAAAGTGCTCCAAGGCAAGGTCGGCGGAGCACGTTTATTGGGGGGAGAAAGACAATGACAACAATGCCTTCACCTCGTATGAGATGTGTATTTTATCCGAATGACAACACGAACCTGGGACTCGGGCCGGTAGTCGAGAGATGGTTTACCAGTACGAGGGGCCCAAGTGCCCAAGGCACTGTCGAAGTCCGAGGGCGACAAGGGAATATCTATCACCTTGGGACTCTCGCCGAGGAAAGCCAGAGCCATCGAGAGTGGCCCATCGAAGTTTTCGACTTGCTGAGGAACCGGGGAAGTATGCCCGATGCTCTCCTCGTCATGTGGAAGGACTGACGAGAACGTAGGCCTCTGACCGTTTCTTCCTCGCCACGATAATGGGTAGACGCTTTCACCCTGACGGCATCCCCGGGCGAGGACCCTGGGAAGCCTCACGCCTGCATGGGTGACCGGAGGATCACCTGGGCCTCGTTCTAACCAATAACCGGGGAGGGAAAGGGTTCGGATCACGGAGCCGAGCGGGGCTACGGCATATCCTCGTCAATACTCTTTTTCATCAGATTGACCGCAGTAGCCAAGTCTCGCCGTGCGCCGTCTAGCGTATGAGCAACCAATCGGGCGTCGAACCGGGTGATGGATTCGGGGACCCCGTTTAACTCCTTGGCAACTTGATCGTCGTAGGCCGTGACGCTAACGCGGAAACCTTCTTTGACCCGCTCAATCTGCTCTACGATACGATAGCGTCCGGATTGGTACTCGTTGTTGTGCTCCACGTTGAAACTCCCCGAGCCGCCCAATGTATGTAACGGCATCGGCATAGCACCAGCATAGCACTGGGGGAGCCTCGGGCGTAGTCGTTCCCTTGGACACCGGAAGGCCCGGCGGCACGTCCCTGTTCGGCGGGACTTATGGCCGGACAGCCAATCTTCTCACCATGGCCCAAACGGATCGCTACTTCGGAGCCACCCTCCTCGGCGGACGCCTTCACGTTGACCTGGCCGGGGCGGATTGAAGCTGCCGGGCAGTCGATGAGATACTGTCCTTCGACCCTCTCGTCGTCATCGTCGCCCAATCGCAGGCCACAACTTGGGGAAGAAGCTCGCCAGTGTGTGTAGTTCCGAGAGGCCTGGCGGCTGCATGGTGGATGCCATCGGGCCCCCAAGGTCCTTGAGACATCCCACCCATCGTGCCGAGCGGCCCGGGTCGCGTGGGATCACCCTGGAGCGGATCTTGTGGGGAGCGGCCCAAAAAGTCGGTAGAAGCCGGTAGCAGAGTTGACCCTCAGTGCCCCGCCAGACCCTAGAAAATAGCCTCGTGCGTCTCGGCATTGAAGATGTGCATCTTCCGCATATCCATCACGACCTCAGCCGACTGCCCCATCCGCGCCTGGCTGCGGGCGTCGACGCGAGCCACGATGTTGTGCTCGCCGGCGGTCAGGTAGAGGATGATGTCCGAGCCGAGCGGTTCGTGGACGTCGACCGCGGCTTTAACGACTGCCCCGTCCTTGGTATCGGCGCGAAACGCCCGATCGTGGACGTCCTCGGGACGGATGCCGAAGATCACCGGCCGGCCGGCCCAGGAGGACAGCTTCGGGACGTAGTCCTCGGGCACGTCTGCTTTGAACACTCCCCCGTCGATGACCATCTTGCCGTCCTGTTTGGCCAGCTTGGCCTCGAGAAAGTTCATGGCAGGGGATCCGATGAACCCCGCGACAAACAGGTTCGCCGGCTTGTCGTAGAGGTTGAGGGGGCTGTCGACCTGCTGAACGAGCCCGTCCTTCATCACGACGATCTGGTCCCCCATGGTCATCGCCTCGACCTGATCGTGCGTGACGTACACCGTCGTCGTTTGCAGCCGCGCATGGAGCTTCTTGATTTCGGCGCGCGTCTGCACCCGCAATTTCGCGTCCAAGTTGCTGAGCGGCTCGTCCATCAGGAACACCTGGGGCTCCCGGACGATCGCCCGTCCCAGGGCCACCCGCTGCCGCTGACCTCCGGACAAGGCCTTCGGCTTGCGGTCCAGGAGGTGTTCAATGTCCAGGATCCGCGCCGCCTCCCGC
>DATEHM010000143.1:0-5309 GCA_035279545.1 bacterium
GGGCGGTGCTCGAGGCCGCCGGCGTCCGCGACATCCTCACCAAGTCGCTCGGCAGCAGTAATCCCATCAACCAGGCGCGCGCGACCCTGAAGGGGATGCTGGACATTCGGGATCCGCGTGATGTGGCCAAGGCGCGGCACAAGACCGTTGAGGAACTCATCGGCCGGAGGGCGGCCCAATGGCAGAGCGCGTGACGTCCGCCCCCGGCAGGCAGGTGAAGCTGACCCTGCGGCGGAGCCTCATCGGCCGCCCGCCCGGTCAGCGGCGGATCGTCTGGGCGCTGGGCCTCCGGCGGGTGGGGGCCGCGCGCGTGCATCCGCTCACCCCGTCGGTCGCCGGCGCGGTCCGGAAGATCGGGCACCTGGTCTCGATTGAAGAGGTGAAGCATGGCAAAACTGGGTGATCTGCGGCCGGCCCGCGGTGCCCGCCGTCCCTCCCGCCGGCTCGGACGCGGGGGATCGTCGGGGCGGGGCAACACCGCCGGCCGGGGCAGCAAGGGGCAGAAGGCGCGCACGGGCGGGCAGACCCGGCCCGGGTTCGAGGGCGGCCAGCTCCCGCTGATAAAGCGGGTCCCGTACCGGCGGGGCATCCGCGGGGCGGGGAGCGACATGGTGGGCGGCGGCCCGCGGTCCCGGATGGGGATCGTGAACGTCGGCCGGCTGGGCGTGTTTCCGGCCGGCAGCGAGGTCACCCCGGAGCGGCTGCGGGAGGCTGAGCTGGTGCACGAGCGCCGGGTCAAGATCCTCGGGACGGGGGAGCTTCCCCACGCCCTGACCGTCAAGGCGCACGCGTTCAGCAAAGGCGCGCGGGCGCGGATCGAGGCCGCCGGAGGCACGGTGGAGGTGCTGGCATGATCCCCGGGCTGGCGAACATCCTGCGCATCCCGGACCTCCGCCGGAAGTTCCTGTTCACGATCGGCATGCTGGCGATTTTCCGTCTGGGCTCGCACATCCCGGTCCCCGGGGTCGACGTCGGGCGCCTGCAGAGCCTCTTCAACCAACAGGGGAACGTCTTCGGGTTCATCGACCTGTTCGTCGGTGGCGCCCTGTCGCGGTTCGCTCTGTTCGCGCTGGGGGTGTTTCCCTACATCACCGCGTCGATTATCTTCAGCCTGCTCGAGGTCGTCTTCCCCCGCTTGAAGGAGATCCACCGCGAGGAAGGCGAGGCGGGACGGCGCAGGATCGGCCAGTATACGCTGTACCTCTCGGTCGTCCTCGCCGTGATCCAGGGCGTCGGCCAGACGATCCTGATCCGGAACCTCGGCGCGCTGCCCGACTCCCGGCCGATCGTCTTCGCCGAGATCGTCGCCACCCTGGTGGCGGGGACGATGGTGTTGACCTGGATGGGCTCGATCATGACCGAGTACGGGATCGGCAACGGGGTGTCGCTGATCATCTTCGGGGGGATCGTCTCCCGGTTGCCCAACCAACTCTCCCAGACGATCGGCTTGGTCAAGGTCGGCGAGGCGTCGATGTTCCGCGCGATCGCCGACGTGGCGGTGATCATCCTCAGCATCGTCCTGGTGATCATCGTCACCCAGGCTGTGCGCAAGGTGCCGATCCAGTACGCCAAGCGGATCGTGGGACGCCGAATGGTCGGCGGGCAGACCACCCACCTGCCGATCCGGATCGCCTCGGCGGGGGTGATCCCGATCATCTTCGCCATCTCGGTCCTGCAGTTCCCGCAGACGATCGCGCAGTTCTCGGCGATCCCGTGGCTCCAGCGCATCGGTACCGCGCTGAGCATCAACAACCCGTTGGGGGCGGGGGCCTACTTCGTCCTCATCATCGTGTTCACGTACTTCTACACGGCGGTGAGCTTCGACCCGGAGGACGTCTCCGACAACATCAAGAAATACGGCGGGTTTATCCCCGGGATCCGCCCCGGCCGGCCGACCACCGACTACCTGACGCGTATCCTGGAGCGGCTCACCCTCGTCGGCGCGCTGTTCCTGGCAGTGATCGCCGTCGGGCCGATTCTGCTGGGCCGGTTCACCGGGCAGCTCACGTTGTACCTCACCGGGACCTCGCTGCTGATCGTGGTAGGGGTGGCGCTGGAGACGATGAAGCAGATCGAGGCGTACGTCCTGATGCGCCACTACGAAGGCTTCATGAAGTGATGAGCGCCGTATGAACCTCGTGTTTATGGGGCCGCCCGGCGCCGGGAAGGGGACCCAGGCCGCGCTATTTCACGATCGCTACGGGCTGCCGCACGTGTCCACCGGGGACATGTTCCGGGCGGCGGTGCGCGACCAGACGGACGTCGGCCAGCGCGCGCGCGAATACATGCAGCGCGGGGACCTCGTTCCCGACGAAACCGTCGATGAGATCGTCCGGATCCGCCTCAACGAGTCGGACTGCAGCGGAGGGTTCATCCTCGACGGCTACCCCCGCACGCTGCCCCAGGCCGAGTTTCTGGACGCGTTCCTCGCCGAACGGCACGACAGCCTCGACGCGGTGGTGTCCTTCGAGATCCGAGATGAGGTGCTCCTGCGGCGGCTGACCGGGCGGCGGGTCTGCCCGCGCTGCGGGTCGATCTACCACCTGGACCACAAGCCCCCCCGGGTCCCGGGGCGGTGCGATCTCGACGGCGCCGCGCTCGTCCAGCGCAAGGACGACGCCCCGGATACGGTGCTGCACCGCATCCAGGTCTTCCGCCAATGGACGGCTCCGCTTGTGGATTACTACCGGAATCGCGGGCTGTTCCTCGCCGTGGACGCCGAGCGGCCCGTGGGGATCGTGCACGAGGAGATCCTCGAATTCGCCAAAACGCGGGCGGGGCGGGTATGATCGTGCTCAAGTCCCAGACCGATCTGACCGCGATGCGCCGCTCCGGGGAGGCGGCGGCCCAGGCGCTGCAGACCGTCGTCGCCGCGGTGCGCCCGGGGGTGACCACGGCGGAGCTCGACCGGATCGCCGAAGCAGAGATCCGGCGGCTGGGCGGGGTGCCGTCGTTCCTGGGATACCGCGGGTTCCCGGCGAGCATCTGCGCTTCCGTGAACGACCAGGTCGTCCACGGGATCCCGGGGCCCCGGGAGCTCCACGATGGCGAGGTGGTCAGCGTGGACCTCGGGGTGGTGCTGGATGGGTTCCACGGAGACCTGGCGGTGACGGTGGCCGTGGGGGAGGTCTCCGAGGCGGTGACGCGGCTGCTGCGGGTCACGGCGGAGGCCTTGCAGGTCGGCATCCGCGCGATCCGGCCGGACGGCCACCTCGGCGACGTCAGCGCGGCGATCCAGCAGCATGTCGAGCGGCACGGCTACACGGTGGTTCGGGAGTTTGCCGGCCACGGGATCGGCCGCAGGCTGCACGAGGAGCCCCAGGTGCCCAACTTCGGCCGCCCGGGGAACGGCGTCGTCCTGCGCCCGGGGATGACACTCGCCATCGAGCCGATGGTCAACATGGGCAGCGCGGAAGTCGTCATGGACCCGGACGGGTGGACGGTCCGGACGCAGGACCGCAAGCCGTCCGCGCACTTCGAGCACACGGTGGCGGTGGGTGAGGACGGCCCGATCATCCTCACTGGACTTCCTGTCGGTGGACCGGTATAATGAATCTTTGCTTGGTTGAGAAGGATCCCCCCTCGGGTCTGCTGGGGCGCCTCGCCACGTCGCGCTCGGGTCGAGATGCGGGCGCCGTCTACCTGGTGGTCGGGGCGGCGGGCCCCGGCCTCGTGCTGGTCGCCGACGGTCGCACCCGGTCCGTGTCCCGTCCCAAGCGGAAGAACACGAAGCACCTGGATCTGGGGGGGAGCGCCCCCGCCGCCCTGGCCTCCAAGCTCGCGACCGGGGAGACGGTGACCGACGAGGAGATCCGAGCGGCGCTCTCCGGGCGGGCGGTCGCAAAGTAGCATGGCGAAGAAGGACGTGATCGAGGTCGAAGGGACCGTGGTCGAGGTCCTCCCCAACGCGATGTTTCGAGTGGAGCTGTCATCGGGGCACAAGGTCCTGGCGCATATTTCCGGCAAGATGCGGATTCACTTCATCCGCATCCTGCCGGGGGACCGGGTGAAGGTGGAGCTCTCGCCCTACGATCCGACCCGGGGCCGGATCACCTACCGGTTCCGGTAGCGGGCGGCGACAGCGGAGAGGGTGGTGGCACGTGAAGGTGCGGGCATCGGTGAAGCGGATGTGCGAGAAGTGCAAGATCGTCAAGCGGGGCAATCGCGTGCTGGTGATCTGCGACAATCCCAAGCACAAGCAGAAACAGGGCTAGCCCGCGCTGAAGGATCGCGGCTGAGGAGGCACGTATGGCGCGCATCGCTGGGGTAGATCTTCCGAGAGAGAAGCGGGTCCAGGTCGCCTTGAGCTACATCTACGGGATCGGGCGGAGCCGGGCGAACGAGATCCTCCAGATCACCGGCGTCAACCCCGACACCCGGGTGCGGAGCCTCACCGATGAAGAGGTCACCCGCCTGCGCGAGGTGATCGACCGGAACTACAAGGTGGAGGGCGACCTGCGCCGGGACGTGGCGATGGACATCCGGCGGCTCGTGGAGATCGGCTCCTACCGGGGCCAGCGCCACCGCAAGGGGCTCCCGGTGCGGGGGCAGCGCACCCGCACCAACGCCCGCACCCGCAAGGGACCGCGCAAGACCGTCGGCCGCGCCAAGCCGAAGGCGGCGACCGCGGCCCCGGCGGCGGCATCCTAGCGCGGCGAGAGGCGGCTTGGGGGATCAACCGGAAGACGACGTAGGAGGCGATGATGGCAAAGGGGCCTCGCGGCAAGCGGCGGGAAAAGAAGAACGTTCCGGCGGGCATCGCACACATCCAGTCCACGTTCAATAATACGGTCGTGACGATCAGCGACCTCCAGGGCAATGTCCTGGCCTGGGCGAGCTCGGGGACCTCGGGGTTCAAAGGGTCCCGCAAGGGCACCCCATTCGCCGCGGGCCTCGCCGCGGAGAACGCCGCCCGCAAGGCGATGGAGCAGGGGGTCCGCCAGGTGGAGGTCTTCGTGAAAGGGCCGGGCTCGGGGCGCGAGGCGGCGATCCGCTCGCTCCAGGCGGCCGGGCTGGAGGTCAACCTGATCAAGGATGTGACGCCCATCCCGCACGATGGGTGCCGGCCGCCCAAGCGGCGGCGGGTGTAAAAGGAGGCCGTATGGGTCGGTATCACGGTCCCGTCTGCCGGCTGTGCCGGCGGGAGGGCATGAAGCTCTACCTGAAGGGCGAGAAGTGCTACACCGACAAGTGTCCGGTGGCCAAAGACACCACCCCCCCGGGGATGCACGGGCCGAGCCGGCGGAAGCCGTCGGACTTTGCGGTGCGCCTCAGGGAGAAGCAGCGGCTGCGCCGGTTCTACGGCGTGT
>DATEHM010000144.1:0-5157 GCA_035279545.1 bacterium
CCGACGGGGATCCTTTGCCAGTGTCAAAGCCCTGATTCAGGCCATCCGGGAGTACCTCGATGAGCACAACAAGCAACCCAAACCGTTTGTGTGGACAGCCAGTGTCGAACAGATCCTGGCCAAGGTCAATCGTTGTAAAGCTATTTTAGAGGCCGCACACTAGAGAGCAGAGTTCGATAGGCGCTCGCTTCGTCTGCCGTCACATACTTCCTGAACTTGCGACGTAGGAGAGCGGTCCGCACCCATTGAGCAGATTCCGAGACACAATGAGTTCGGCCCCTCCGCCAATCCAAGACAGCAGTGTCTGAGCCGCCTTCGGGGGGGTCGTGTGTGATCAAGGCATCTTGAATTTCTGGGGGGCCCTATGCACGGAGCGAGCCATCCTGATCCTACCTGCTGCGTGGCGGCCACGCCTGCACTTGGCGAAGCCCCGCCAATAACCTCCACACTCCCTGGATGGGCTTCCCACCTGTCTGTGCGGAGACCGTCGAGAGGGCGATTTCGAGACGGCGCGCCTGTCGGTTTCCGTGAAGGAACTCCACCAGCGCCGGTACGATGCGCTCATGTGCGTCTTCTTGGAGATAGTGCCCGGCGTTGTCGAGGCGTAATGCCTCGGCGCGGGGGAAATCTCGCAGCCAGAGGTGTTCGAGGTACCGAGGCGTGAATGCCGAAGGTCCATTTCGAAGGCGGAAGAGGATCGCCCGCCGCGTCGGATGGGCCAGCGCGCCAAAGATCGCGTCGAGATTCGTGGTCGGCGAGCGCGGACGGCTCATCGCAGGCATCGGGAGTTACCTACAACTGTATGGTTGCGGTTTGGTCATCCCTACGCTCGTCGAGGAGGCTCCCGTCTGACCGCATAGAATGTGAGACCAGAACGTTCCAATGGGACCCACGTTCTGAACTGGAGCCGCCGCACGGAGACGGCCCGGGGCGGGAGGGGCCCCGGACCGCGCGGGTCTTTCCGGGTCGAGGGCGGTCCTTGCCGGATCGGGGTGACGGGAAAGCGATGCCTGAGGGCAGGGGGCCGGCGTCGCCGGTGTACCCGGGGGAGATGGAGCTGTACCGGGATCACTTCGGGACGCCGGAGATGCGGGAGACCTTCTCCGAGGCGTCTCGGCTCGAGGCGTGGCCGGCCTACGAGGGCGCCCTGGCGTGGGCCCAGGGCGGGCTTGGGATCATCCCGCTCGCCGCTGGGGAGGAGATAGCGCAGAGGGCCTCGCTGCGGACTGTGCCGCGCGCTCGGATCATCGAGCTCTACCGGCATAACCGGCTGGATACGGTGGCCCTGACCCGCGCGCTCGCCGAGGCCTGCTCGGCGGAGGCGCGAGGCTACGTGCACTTCGGGAGCACGACGACCGACATCTACGACACCGGCCTGGCCCTGCAGCTCAAGGACGCCTGGGGGCTGATCGTCCGGGACCTGCGCGCGCTGTCCGAGACGCTGGCACGCCTGGCGACCCGCTACCGGCACACGGTCAGGGTCGCTCGGACGCACTCCCAACATGCGCTGCCGATCACGCTTGGGTTCACGTTCGCGATGTGGCTCGACGACTGCACCGGCCACCTCCGCCGCCTCCTGGAGCTGCGGCCGCGCCTTTTGGTCGCGAAGGTGACGGGGGTGGTGGGGAGCCAGGCCAGCTTCGGCAGCCAGGGGCTGGCCCTGCAGGCGCGCGTCTGCGAGCGGCTGGGGCTCGGGGTGCCGGACGCCAGCGTGCAGCTGTCGCGCGCGCGGCACCAGGAGTTCCTGATGACGCTCGGCCTCGTCGCCAACACCATGCAGCAGATCGCCAAGGACGTCTGGACCAAGATGCGGCCGGGGATCGGGGAGCTGCACGAGCACTTCGAGGTGGGCCGTCAGGTCGGCAGCACCACGCTCGCCTTCAAGCGCAACCCGACGGTCTGCGAGTGGCTGCTCGGGCTGAGCCGGCTCATCCGGCGGAACGTCGCCGCTGAGCTGGAGTTGGTCGCCGAGGACGAGCGCGACCGGCGTGCGCGTGGCGGTCGAGCAGGTGGTGATTCCGGAGTCCTGTCTGCCCCTGTCGACGATGCTCGATCTCGGCCGCCGACTGCTGGACGGGCTGGCCGTCGACGAGGCGAGGATGGCGGCCAACCTCCAGCTGACGAAGGGCCTGGTGTTCTCGGAGCCGATCATGATGGGGCTCGCCCGGCGCGGGCTCGGGAAGCAGGAGGCGCACGAGGTCCTCTACGACTGCGCCACCGCTTGCTACGCGGAGGGCATCGACCTCGTCGAGGCGCTGCGCCGCGACCCGCGGGTCGGGCGCCACCTCGCTCCGGAGGAGATCGCCGCCCTGATGGACCCGACCCAGTACCTCGGGACCATCCAGCCCCCAGATCGATGGGGCCGTCGCACGGGCCGAGGCGGCCGCCTGGGCGATTGGCACCCGGGGGCCCGACGGCTCCCGCCGGGCGTGACCGGCTCGCGCCGGAGGAGGAGCGGCATGGCGATTCTCATCGACGCGGCGCTGGCGCGCCGGTTGGTGGCGCGGCTGCCGGAGATCGAGCGGCCCCGGGACCGCGCGCTGCTCGACAAGACGGTGGGGTGCTGGCTCGAGGCGCTGCGGACGGGCGGGTGGGAGCCGGAGGATCTGGACCGGATGCCGGCCTCGCTGCGCCTGATCGATCGTCCCTTCCGGCTGTCGCACCACGTCCGCGGGGTCACCCAGATGGCGATCAGCGCGTACGAGATGTACCAGGAGTTGTACGCGGGCGCGGCGGTACGGCTGGACTACGACGTCCTGGTCTGCGGCGCGCTCCTGCATGACTTCGGCAAGCCGATGGAGTTTGCCGAGCTGGGCGGAACCTGGGGGTGGAGCCAGACCGCCCGCTCGTACCGCCATCCGTTTGGCGGGTTCGCGGTCGCCAGCCGGTGGGAGATCCCTCCGCAGGTGCTGGAGATCATCGCCTATCACTCGACCGAGGGGGAGCACTTCCCGCGGTCCCCGGGAGGGGTCGTGATCCACCTCGTCGATGCGCTCAACTTCTCCCCGCTGCTCGCCGGGAGGACGTAGCCCGCCGTGCCCGTGCGGGGCGGACCGGGTCGGATGAGCCGGAGCGGTCGATGACGGATCCTCCGCGGTCCCGGGCACCGCGGCCGGCGGGCGCGTCGGTGGCGCTCGACCCGATCGGCCTGGAGATCGTCTGGCGACGGCTGATCGCGATCGCCGACGAGGCAGCGACGACGCTCGTGCGCACGTCGTTCTCGCCGATCGTGCGCGAGTCGAACGACTTCTCCTGCGTCATCTTCGACGCGGCCGGAAACGCCGTGGCCGAGAACACGCTGGGGATCCCGTCGTTCAACGCCGTGATCTCCCGCACCCTCGCCCACTTCATTCGGGTCCGCCCGCTCGCGGACTGGCGGGCGGGCGACATCGGCATCACCAACGATCCCTGGCTGGCCTCCGGGCACCTTCCGGACGTCACGATCCTGGCGCCGGTCTTTCGGGACGGCCGCCTGCTGGCCTGGGTGGGGAGCATCGCCCACATGGTCGACATGGGGGGGACGTTGTGGTCGGCGGACACCCATGAGGTCTACGAGGAGGGCGTGCGCGTGCCCCCGATGCTGCTCTTCCGCGAGGGCCGGTCCAACGACGACCTGCTCCGCCTGATCCGCGCGAACGTCCGCATGCCCGATCAGGTCACCGGCGACCTGATGGCCCAGGTGGCCGCGGGGGAGACCGCGGCTCAGCGCCTGCGCGAACTGGTCGAGGAGACCGCCCTCGGCGACCTCGACGGCGTCTCCCGGGAGGTCTGCGGCCGCGCGGAATCGGCGATGCGGCGGGCGATCGCCGCGATCCCCGACGGGACCTACCGGAGCCGGCTGGATACGGACGGGACGGGCGAGGAGCCGGTCCATCTCCAGGCGGCGGTGCGGGTGCGGGGGGACGAGATCGACGTCGACTACGCCGGCACGTCCCCGCAGGTGCGCCACGCCCTCAACACCGTGCTGAACTACACCGAGGCCTACACCTGCTATCCGCTCAAGTGCGCGCTCGACCCGCTCACGCCGCGGAACGAAGGATCGTACCGCCCGATCCGCGTCACCGCCCCGGAGGGCTCGATCCTGAACCCGCGCCACCCGGCGCCGGTCCACGCCCGCCAGCTCGTCGGCCACTGCCTGGCCGCGCTCCTCTACGAGGCGTTGGCGCCGGTGATCCCCGACCGGGTGATCGCGGACTCGGGCAGCGCCCCGACCCTGCGCGTGGTCGTCTCCGGCGCCTGGCTCGATCGCCGCCCGTTCACGTCGATCCTGTTCCTGAACGGCGGCATGGGGGCCCGCCCCCGCGCCGACGGGCTGGCGTGCACCTGCTTCCCCTCCAACGTCGTCTGCGGCTCGATGGAGATCATCGAGGCGACCGCGCCCCTCAGGATCTGGCGGAAGGAGTTCGCCCGGGACTCGGGGGGGCCGGGGCGGTTCCGCGGCGGGCTAGGGCAGGCGATGGAACTCGAGCTGCTCGCGCCGACCCCGGCCACCCTCTCCCTGTTCGTCGACCGGGTGGACCATCCGCCCCGCGGGCTGCTTGGCGGCCACCCCGGCGGCCGGGCCATGATCGTCGTGAACGGCCGCGAGGACGGCTTTCCCCGAAAGGGCAGAAGCCGGCTCGCCCCGCTCGGCCGGGTCCAGGTGCGCTACCCCGGGGGCGGCGGGTACGGCGACCCCCGCGGCCGCGCCCGGGAGGCGGTGCGGGCCGATCTGGACGCGGGCGTCATCTCCGAGGCCGCGGCGAGAGAGGTGTACGGCCTGTGACCGTCCGCCTCGTGGGGGTCGACGTCGGCGGCACCTTCACCGACCTGGCGCTCTGGGACGGCCGGACGGGCACGGTGTCCGTGCACAAGCTGCCGACGACGCCCGACGACCCGACGCGCGCGATCGTGGCGGGCCTGGCGGCCCTGGGCGGCCAGCCGGACGGGGTCATCCACGGCACGACCCTGATCAGCAACGCGCTGATCGAGCGGCGCGGCGCCCGGGTCGGCCTGGTGACCACCGAAGGATTCCGGGATACGCTCGAGATCGGGAGCGAGCTGCGCTACGACACGTTCGACCTTCTCCTGGAGCGCCCGGCGCCGCTCGTCCCGCGGCCCCTCCGGCTGGCGGTGCGCGAGCGCGTCGGCTCAGGCGGCGAAGAGGTGCTGGAGCTC
>DATEHM010000145.1:0-2920 GCA_035279545.1 bacterium
GGACTGGCGGCCGCGGCAGCACTGGCGGCGGCCCTGGCGGGGATCTGGATCGCGCCCCGACGCGCCCTGGCCCGCACGGCCCTGGCCGACTCTCTCTATCGACGCGGGCTCGCCACGCTCGAGAACCATCAGGACAACCGCGCCGCGCTCGGGTGGTTCGAAGCCGCTCTGCAGACGGCACCGCACTTCCCCATGGCGGCGTACTACGCGGGCGTCACCGCCGATGGGATCGACGGCGCCCTCGGCGAGCGGTGGTTCTCGCGCGCCGCGCAACTCGCGCCCGAGGCCAGTGAGCACGACCGTCTGGTGATTCAGACAGCCGTGGCATTCCGGCATGATGATCCCGTCGCGCTCGCCGCAGCCGACACGCTCGCGCTCAGGTACCCCGGGGACCCGTTGGCCCATCACGTGTATGGGTCGGCCTTGCTCTGGTCGGGGCACTTCGAGGATGCACTCCGGGAGTATCGTCGGGAGCTGGACCTGACTGAAGGGGAGCACTCCGACACCCTGGACCCGACCTGCGCGTCCTGTCAGGCTCGCGAAGGCGTGATTGCCAGCCTGCAGTTTCTTGACTCACTCCCTGCCGCCGAACGGGCCGCTCGAGAGGAGGTCCGGATTGCTCCCCGGTCGGGAGCAGCCTGGGGCACGCTGGCGAACATCCAGGCTGCTGAAGGGCATACGGCGGATGCCCGGAGCACCGGCCGTCGCGCGGCGGAGCTCCTGCCCGGACCGCGTGGTGATCCCCTCGGCGCCGCGGACCTGGACATCCGGGACGGGGCCTTCCCTGAGGCGGACCGCAAGCTCCGGGACGCACTGACCTATGACACCCGGTCTGGTCGTGAGCGCGCCCGTTGGCTCCTGGTCATCAGCCTTCGGAATCAGGGACGACTGCTCGAGGCCCTGAACGTCGCGCGTGCCTATCGACGCGAGGCCGACGAGCCCTCGGGAGTCGATGCCGTGCCGGTCGCGCAGGTACTCTTCGAGCTGGGGCGGTCGCAGGAGGCCGCCCTGCTCTACGACTCGCTCGCGGCCCCACCGCCGGGAGGACGGGCTGCCGCATCGGGCACCCCCGCGCGGTGGCAGTGCTGGGCCCTCGCCCACGCGGCCGAGGCGTGGGCGGCGCTGGGAGACACGACCCGCGTCGCCGCCTACGCCGATACGATCGCCCGCCTCGCGCTCCGGAGCTTGTACGGGCGGGATCGACATCTTCCGGCGCACCTGAGGGGGCTGCTCTGGCTCGCGCGGGGACGGCCGGAGGCCGCATTGACGGCACTGGACTCCGCCGTGTTCTCCCTCTCCATCGGCTATACCCGGACCAATCTGCTCCTCGGCCGCGCGCTCCTCTCGACGGGCCGGGCCCGGGAAGCCGCAACGGTCGCGACCGCGGGCCTCGCGGAGGCGATCGACGGCTCCGCGTACTACGCCACCCGCACGGAACTGCACGAGCTGGCCGCGCGGGCGTTCGACCTGGCCGGACAGACCGACAGCGCTGCGGCACAGTATGCGATCGTCGTCCGGGCGTGGAGCCAGTCCGACCCGATGTTCGCTCCCCGCCTCAACGCGGCTCGCGAACGCCTCGCCGCCCTCAACGCCCGGGAGCCCCGTGGCTTCGATTGACTCCAATCACACCCGCGCCGCCATCCTCATCCTGCTCCTGGGAGTCGGGCTCGCCATCGCCCTGACACCCTTCGCTACGGGACTGATCGGCATTCCGGTGCTCTACGTCATCCTCCAGCCGGCCCACAACCGTCTGGCCCGGCACGTCCGGCCGGTCCCCGCGGCGGCGGCCGTCGTCCTCCTCGCGCTCTTCCTCGTGGCGGTCCCGGGCGTGTCGTTCGTGTCGCTCGTGGTCAATCAGGCGCAGCAGGTGGTGGCCGGCGGGGGCTCCAATCCCCTGCTCGCGGGCCTCGCTCACCTGAAAATCGGAGACACGGACCTGGGTCCCCAGCTGGCCGGGATGGCGCAGGACGTCGCGGGATGGATCGGGTCGAAGGCCTTCTCGTTGGTCGGCACGGCGGCACGGCTCGCCATCAATCTCTTGATCGCCCTCTTCGGGCTGTACTACGCCTTCCTCCAGCCGGGCGAGACCTGGAAGGCCCTCCAGCCCTACATCCCCTTTTCCGCCGCGAACACCGACCGCCTGCGCGACCGCTTCCGCAACGTGACGATCTCGACGATCATCGGCACCGGAGCGACGGCGGTGCTGCAGGGCATCATGGTCGGCGTGGCATTCTGGATCGCCGACCTGCCGAACGCCACGTTCTGGGGAGTGGTGGCGACGGTCCTCGCGGTCCTTCCGGTGGTGGGCAGCGGGCTGGTCTGGGCTCCCGGCGCGGTGGCGCTGTTCATCGACCATCGCACCGGCGCCGCGATCCTCCTGGGAATCTGGGGACTCGGGATCGTCGGCAATGTGGGATACGTCATCCAGCCGATGGTGTACCGCAAGTACGCCCACATTCATCCACTCGTAACGTTGCTGGGGGCGCTGGCGGGGGTCCCGTGGTTCGGGATCCTGGGGCTCCTCATCGGGCCCTTGGCGCTGTCCTATTTCTTTGAACTGCTGAAGATGTACCGCGAGGAGTACCTGACTACTAGGCTGGAGACGCACAGACGCACAGATGGGTGACAGGATTCTCGTGAGCAGGACAGACCTGTCTCACTGAATCCCGTTGACCATCTGCGCGTCTGTGCGTCTAGTAGTTTGCGTCTGTGCGTCTAGCCTTTGCTTGTCCGCGCTTTTTCCAGAAGAGATATACCGGGACGCCCGCCAACAGCAGCGCCGTCCCGATGGCTGCGTTTTTCAGATTCTGCGCCACACTGCTCTCCACCACCCAGATCGCCGAGATGACAAAGAGCGCCGGGAGCACGGGATACCAGGGCGTTCGAAACGCCGGCGGGGTCGCCCGTCCCCGTTTTTCCC
>DATEHM010000146.1:0-2972 GCA_035279545.1 bacterium
AACCGGAGCGCCTCGAGGATGCGCGCCTGCCGGGCGCCCACCCGGCGGGCGGTGGAAGGGGCGGCCCCGAGCACGGCCGTGGACGGCGCGCGGTCGTGGGCACGGCGGCGGATGACCTCGGGCGGGATCAAGCAATGCACGGCTTCGAGGAGCGTCGACAACGTCCGATCGGCCACCCAGCGGGCCAGGCCGAGCATCTCCGCGGTGAAGTACGGCTGCGGATCCGCGACCGCCTCGATGCCCCGCAGCTCGCGCGCTTCGGGTGCCCCCTCCCGATGGACGGCGATGACGAACCCGTGCGCCGTGCGGGGCCCCAATGGGACGAGGACGCGGATCCCGACCTCGACCGAGGGCAGGAGCGGGTCGGGCACGCGGTAGGTCAGACGCCGGTCGGCACGGCGCGCGGGCAGATCGAGCAGGACCTCAGCGCACGTCCCCGGCTCACCGGTCACTGCCGGCCCGTGCGCCCACCCAAGAGGGCCGCCGCCGCGGAGACGATGGCCTCCGGCTCGGCCATCCGGCCCAGGCCGCTCTTCCCCGACGCCAGCGGCCCCCGCTCGGGCCCGATCACCTCCATGCCCCGCGCGCGGAGCCGCGCCAGATTCTCCTGCACCGCGGGGGACTCCGCCATCCGATCGCTCATGGCGGGGGCGACGAGGAGGGGCGCACGCGTGGCCAGGGCGGTCGCGCTCACGACGTCGTCGGCCAGACCGGCGGCCAGACGTCCCAGCATGTCCGCGCTCGCCGGCGCGATGAGGTACAGATCGGCCATCTCGCCGAGGGCGACGTGGGGCTCATCCCACGGCCCGTTGGGGTCCCACATGTCCGTGGTCACCGGGTGATGCGAGAGCGCCCGGAAGGTCGCCGGCCCGACGAACCGGGCGGCGGCGGGCGTCATCAGCACGTAGACGTCCGCGGCTTCCTGGCGCAACCGGCGCACCACCACCGCCACCTTGTAGGCGGCGATGCTGCCGCTCACGCCGACAACGACGACGCGCCCTGCGAGACTCCCCGCCACGGCCTCAGGAAGGACAGCCCAATCGTTCCGGTTGAAACCGCCGGGTGAGGAGGAGGAGGGCCTCGACGATCTCCTCCGCGCTCCACCGGCTGGTGTCCACGATGACGTGGTAGCGGCTGAGGTCGTTGAGGTCGATCTGATACGTGTCGCGGTAGCGTCGGCGCTCGCAGTCTTCCCGCGCGCGCAGCTCCTCGATGGCCTGCGCCTCGGGCACGCGGTCCCGAGCGGCCACCCGTGCGCCGCGCACCCCGATCGGCGCGCGCAGCCAGACGCGCAGGTCGCCGTCGATCAGCCAGCCGCTCAGCCGGCTGTCCAGCAGCACCCCGCCCCCGCGGGCGGCCTCCACCTGCATCGCGTCGAGGGCCCGGTCGATCGCCTGGTCCCGCTCCGCCAGCCGCCCCAGCGCCGCGAGCGTCAGGCCGCGCCGGTACGCCTCCTCGCGGAACACTTCCCCCGCCGAGAGGTAGCGCAGGCCCAGGGCGCGCGCAAGCGCTTTGGCGACCGTGCTCTTGCCCGCGCCGATCTCCCCGCTCACCGTGACGATCATTCGGACTCCACCGCCTCGGCGGGTTCCTCCTGCTCGTCCTCCGCGTCTCCCTTGCTCGTGAACCGGTGGGCCACCGTCTCCGGCTGGACGGCGGAGAGGACGACGTGCCCGCTGTCGGTGATGACGACCGCGCGGGTCCGGCGCCCGTAGGTTGCGTCGATGAGGATCCCCTTGTCGCGCGCCTCTTGAATGATCCGCTTGATCGGAGCGGAGTCGGGGCTGACGATGGCGATGATGCGGCTCGCCGCGACGATGTTGCCGAATCCGATGTTGATGAGGCGGGTCTCCATCGGCGCTGTGCTCCTCACTCCACGTTCTGGATCTGCTCGCGCAGGTTCTCCAGTTCGCCCTTCACGGCGATGACGGCCCGGGAGATCTCGAGGTCGTTCGCCTTGCTGCCGATCGTATTGGCCTCGCGTCCCAGCTCCTGCACGAGAAATTCCAGCGTCCGCCCGATGGCCCCGTCTTGTGCGAGGTGCTGGCGGACCTGGGCAAGGTGGCTGCGGAACCGGGTGATCTCCTCCGAGACGTCGCAGCGGTCGGCGAAAAACGCCATCTCCGTCGCCACCCGACCCTCGTCCACGGGGGTCGTCCCCATCAGCTCCGCAATCCGTTTGGCCAGCCTGGCCGCGTACTCCTTGACCACCGCGGGGGCGCGCCGTTCGATCTCCTCGATCCGCTCCCCCAGCCGCTGGACCCGCTGCTCCAGGTCGGAGGAAAGCCGGGCGCCCTCGGCCTCGCGCATCGCCACCAGCCGGTCGAGCGCCTTCCGCACCCCCTCGGCGATGGCGGTCCAGCCCGCCTCCAGGTCCTCCTTCTGCTCCTCGATCTTGATGAGGTCGGGGAGGCCCACCAGCATCGCCAGATCAGGAGCCCCGGAGAGCCCGACAGCCTGTTTAAGGTCATTCAGGGCGGTGACGAACGTTTTCGCCAAGTCTAAGTCGACTTTTACTGTTCGCACACGTTTTCCGTAGCTTTCTCTCATTATAGCAATCTCAACCCGACCCCGCAAGACACGGCTCTGCGCGAGGGACCGGATCCGATCCTCGAGGGGGGAGAGTTCCCGTGGAAGGCGCACCACCACCTCGAGGAACCGGTGGTTGAGCGACCGGATCTCGACGACGTAGCGGCCGACGGGTGTGGCAAGGTCGCCGGTCCCAAACCCCGTCATGCTCCTCAGCATGGGCGGTGGCGGAGCTGGCGGATCACCTTGGAGGCCTCCGAGACGAGAAAAGGCACCCAAGAGAGTCCGGCGACCACGGCCCAATCTCCTCCTCCGAGCCGGGTCGCCGAGAACACCGTGCGCAGGCCGGGGGCGGTCACCACCAGGATCTGAAGCGCAATCGACAGCGTCACGGCCCCCAGCAGCCAGCGGTTCGCTGCGAACTCCCTGCCGGTCGTCGGCCG
>DATEHM010000147.1:0-7512 GCA_035279545.1 bacterium
TTCAGCTTATTTGGGGGTGATCGCGTTGCAGGCGTCCTTCACTGCGGTGCCAATTGAGCGCGTGGAGCCCGAGAACACCATGTCGCCGTCCTTGTTGAACACGGCCACCTTGGTGTCGATCCTAGCCCAGCCCTTGCCGCCCTCGTGATCCAGCGTCACGAGGTAATCGGCGCGGTCCTTGTTGTTGGTCACGGTCACGCCCGGGCAGCGTTCGCCGAACGTCTTGAGGATCTCCGCGGTCTGCGGGCGGGCGCCGCCCGCGCGGCCTACCATCTGCCAGGAGTCGCTCTGGCCGACGAATATGCGCGGCCTGTCCGGCTGTGCGCAGAAAGCGATGCTAGCGAAAAGTACAATTGCGATGAGTTTCAATGTGGTTTCCTTTGGGATGAATTCCCGACGCGCGCGCGTTTCGTCCGGCTCTCATCAGGGGGATAAGCGGCAGGGACATGGACCGGAATCCCTGCCGCCGGCAATGGCATCAGTTTCGCCTCACTTCCCGCGCGTAGCCCTCGACACCGAGGCTGGCGAGGTAGGCGCACCAGCCGTTGTAGCGGGCCTCGTAGGCGTCACCGGCCCTTCCGGTCCACTGGAAGTCGCCGTAGTGGAATTCCCACTGCGTGCGGCGATCCAGGCAATGGATCCAGGCCTCCATCAGGCAGACGCCGGGGACATGCTTGCGCACGTCCGGCGTCACCTGGGCCAATAGATTGCGGCTGAAACTGGTCACGATTACTTGCCCTCCTGGGGGTCGTCTTCCAGGGGCAGCTGGCCTGCCCCGGCGATCCAGTACTCGATGTGGGTGGCCTTCAATTCCGCCTGCAGGTGCTCGCGGAATTCGCGGGCGCTGGTGTCCTTCCAGGGATGGTCGTCAATGGCCTCGAGAGCTTCCAGGACCACACTGGCGGGCAGCAGGGTCATCGCCCCCTGCGCCATGGGTCCGTCGCCCTTCTCAAGGAAGAGCCCAATCTCGAGCGCCTCAACCTGCTCGGAGGTGATGCCGCGTTTCTTCAGGAACGGATACAGCGGCGCCGCGGTGACGGGTGCGTCCTTCACCGGCGTGCCCTCCCTTCGTCGTCAGCCTCGAGGGCGCCGTCGCCGTCGTCCTCGACGTCGTCCTCTTCTTCGTCCTCCTGCTCGGCCTTCAGGTCCTCGACGGTGACCTCGTTCAGGTCGCGCGTGCTCTCGATGTCGAAACCCAGCTCGGCTTCCAGGTTGCTCAGGGCCTCCCAGAATCCGGTCTGCAATCGCGCCGCCCGGGCCAGCAGGCCTTCGGGTGTAGGACTGTTCTCGAGTTCCATCTCGAGCGTTCCCTGCTGGCATGGCTGGCACAGCAATTCGCCCTGGTGCGTCGGCCCTTCGTGCTTTACCAGCACCACGATTTCCCGATTGGCCAAGCTCTGGTCGTGGTGCAGGAATCCCGGCACCGCGCCGCACATCTGGCAAACATCCGTTTTCGTTTTCGTCATGGGGTTTGATCTCCGTTGCAATCTAGTGAGTCTCCCGGCAATGCGCCGAGCAATACACAAACACGTTGCCTGCTTCCTCGCCTTCGCCCTGGTCGGTGCAGGCATCGCCCTCGACCACATCGCGCAGTGTCAGCGCCGCGCCACACTTCCGGCACGATTCAATTCCGGCGGCGAGGATGGTATCGACCGCGACTCCCGGCACGCCTTCCCGCGCGTCCTCCTGGGCGCGTTCCAGTGCCGCGCACAGCGGGCAGATGCCCTCCTGGTCACACTGCGTGCCGCAGGTCAGGCACTCGCCCGGGCGTTCCTCCTCCTCCTCCATCTCGGCGGCGGCTTGGGCGCATTGCTCGCAGCCGATGCGCTTCTCGATGTAGAGTTGCTGGTCCTTCACTTCCTGCGGGGTGCGCTCGATCACGTGGCCGCATTCGAGCTGAATCCGCCACACGCGTCCGAAGCGATTCATGCGGATGATCGTGGTCATAGCGCCACCACCTGGGTGCGCAGCTCCGCGGGCGTGGCCTTGGCGAAGTCCAGCCAGCGGTCGCCGACGCGCCGCTGGGTGTAGAGGTAGATCGTCCCCGGGACCGGCCAATCGCTGGCGTAGCTGCTCATGCGCGAGATGCGGAACCGCTCACCGGGGAAAGCGCGCAGCCCGAACTCCGCCGGGAATTGCGCGATGGTATCGGCAATCAGTTGGGTGATCATGGCTACTTGTCCTCCTGGGGGGCGAGCAGGGTCCAGGAATACGCGGGATCCACCGTCTCCACGTACAGGCCCTTGGCGGCAATATTACTGGCCTCCTGGGCATCCGCCGCGTCGAAGGTGTAGCTGATGGTGTAGCGCCCCGACACGGCCCCCTGCGCCTCCGGTAGCGTGTCTAATTCGGCCAGCAGGGCCATCGCGGTGGCGTAGGTGCAATCGCCTTCGCATCCGGCGGTCGAGCAGTTGCACTCGACCAGCCCGGTGATGTCGGTGAGCGTCTGGTGAATCCGCAGAATCTGTTCGTCAGTGATGAGTCGTGTCATGGCTACTTCACCTCCTGGGTGGCGCTCAGGCGCGCGTATTTGGCTGCGCACTCGGCGCAGGCGGGCACCGAACCCAGGACGGGGTTCGGCACCGTGGTGACAGCGGGGCGGGTGCAGTTGCGGAAGTACCGGCACCGCTCCTGGGGGACGATCTCGAACTCCTGGCCCGCGCTGTTGGCGAGGTTCCCGTTGGGCAGCTTGGCCAGGGTCACGGTGGAGGCGAAGCGCCGGTCGCGTGCGCGGTTGTCCAGGTGTATCGCGGCGTCGCTTTCCTGGACCACGTAGTAGCGGATGCCATTGCCGGTGGACGGTTGCCCGGGCACCACGCAGCGGATTCGAATCTGTCTGTCTTGTTTCGTCGTCATGGTTACTTCACCTCCCGTTTCTGCCGGTTCTGCCGGTTCTGGGTGCGCATGGAACTGGCCACAATCATGGCGGCGTCCACCGGGTCCAGGCCCAGGCGCGTGTTCAGCTCGCGGGCCTTCTCACACGCGTCGTCGTAGGTGGCGAACGTGCCAAAGCCCACTTGCGGGTAGTAGCCGCGCTCGTCCTCCTGGGCTAATCCAATTCCAAAGGCGGAGCCCATCAGGACCGCCACAAATGCTTCTCGTTTCGTCGTCTTTGTCATAGGGTTTCTCCTGTTCTCTCGTTCTCTATCCCTGGCAGTCGCAGTCCTGGGGGCACGCGAGCAGCGGCAGTTCACTCGCCACGCGCACCAGGGCTTCTTCGTAGGTCCCGGTGATGGCCAGCGTGTGCGTACCGCCCTGGAAGCGAAAGCCCGCGGGCGCGTCCACGTACTGGCTGTCGGCCACCTCCAGGTTGAGTTTGGCCAGGGCCTCGACGAAGCGCGCGCGGCTCATCTCCCGCACCGGCTTGACCGGCGCCGCGGCTTCAATTTGCCAGACGCCCTTCACGCGCTTGCGGCGATACGGGCAGGCGGTAAGCGCGATGCCCTCGGGGTGTTTGTTGTCAACCAACCGGCGCCCCTGGATGGTCACGTAGTGGCCGGTGATCAGGACCAGATAGCGGGCGTCGCTGGGGCGCCCCTTCAGCACGCCTGCGAGCGCCTGGGTGAGCGTGGGATAGCCGTAGGTGAGCCCAAGCTTCATCGGCTGCGCCCGATGGCCCAGGCGTTCGATAGCGGCCAGCATGTGGCGGGTGCCGATGCCCTTGATGAAACGCTTGCCGCTCACCTTGCGCAGCGTGTAGGCGGCGTCGTCCACGTGGATGCCGGTGATCGCCGCCAGGGCGGCGGGACCGCAGAAGCGGTTGCTCGATTTGTTGCGCTGGATGGTCACGGCTAGTTGTCCTCCCGCGAGAGCAGGCCGTCAATCTCGAGCCCCAGCTCGTGAATCAGGTGGATCAGATGCCCGAGCGCCTCCATGCGTTCCGGCGAGCCCACTTCCGGGTAAAGGCGGTCGATCATGTCGCTCCGCCCCATCAATACCAGCCGCAGCGTGGCGGCGGATTCTGCGTCGAGTTGGTCAATCAGTTTGGTGGTCATGGTTTCTCCTGTCATGGCTATTCGGGCTCCGCACAGAATTCGTCGCTGCCGCCCAGCTCCTGCTCGCGCAGCACAGTCAGGCGCAGGGCGGTTTCCGCGGCCTGCTCGAGCGTCTCCAGGCGGCGGGCAATGAAGGTTTCGCGGCCACCGCTGGTGATGCGGCGGACACAGTAGGTGATGGGTTCGTCGTGGTTCATATCAGGCACATTCCTTCCATAAGCTGGCATCGATGCGACCGGCAGGCACCCAACCGGCCTCAAGCTTGGCCTGGATCGCAATCAGCGGCTCGGGCTGCGCCGTGTCGCTGTCGTACTTGAACGCGTGCCCGATGCGCGTCTCCACAGCCACGTAGGCGTCGAGCAGCGGGCGGTTGTGGTAGCCCGCGGTGAGCAGGGCAGGCTCCGGGGCGAAGATACAGAACACGCAGGACAGCCGCGGCATGCCCAGGTCGTAGGCGCGATGGTAGGCCAGCCCTTTGCCGTGGATGAGGTCCCACACCTGAGCCTCGGTCCAGTCGTGGATGGGCAACCAGCGGTCAATCTGGCGCACGCTGCTGGACCCGCGCTCACCAGTGCGGAACACGGGCTCCTTGCGGCGCGCGGTGCTTTCCTCGGCGCGCAGGCCGATGCAGTTGAGCACGCGCACCGCGGGCAGCTTACGGCCCTTGGCGCGGCCCCAGGTTTTCAGGTTGAAAGCCTCGACCAGCTTGGTGATGACTTTGGTCACTTGGTCGCGCTTGTGGTCGCTGGTGCAGAAGCGAACCTGGGGAGACATCCACTTGCCGCGCTCGAATTCGACCTGATGCAGGATGTCGCGGTCGCGGCTGATGACATGCATGGGCACGCCGTAGCGGTCGCACTGCTTCTCGGCCAGGGCCTTGGTCCCGGCCCACTCGCTGCGCCCCAGGTCGCAATGCACCGCGACCACACGGTCACTCACGCCCTGCTGTACGGCCATGCCGTATACGTAGTCGAGCATGACTTCCGAGTCCTTCCCGGCGGACGTGTTCACCAGGATGATGTCGTAAGCGGTGAGATCGCGGGAGAGCATCTACTTCACCTCCTGGCGGGGGATGTCGCGATACTCGACCAGGATGCCGTCCATCGAGGTCATGACAACCTTGCGCTCCAGGATCACCAGCGCAGCCTGGATGAAAATACTGCGCAGGCAGGCGTCGCTGAAGCCCTGCTCGTCCGCCGCGGGACCGGCGCCCAGGAAGCGGTCGCCGACGCGCAGGCCGTTGGCCCAGGCGCGGCCCGCGTCGTGAGCGCGGCTCATGGCCGCGATAATTTCGAGCGTCAGCTCGTACATCGTCGGGTTACTTGCGTTGTTGGTCGTCATGAGGTTTGTCCTTGCCGACTAAGTAAGTCGGTAAGCCCAGGATAGCCAGCTAGGGAAGCTCGTCAAACGTGTCAAGAGTGAAATGCATGCAAGTGCTTGATGGTAAAGAGAAAATAGTTACTCAAAAATTTGTGCGGTGGAGGGGTGAAACGGGGTTGACTTGAGCGGCACGGTCGTGCCCCCGAGGGCTTAACGGAGTATCGGAGTTTAAGCTCCGGTTTAGCTCAGCGGCTCGTCCGCGGCGTGGTGCGGCGCGTCGTCGCCGGGCTCCTGGGGGACGTCGTCCGGCCCGCCGTCGTCCGCGAACGTGTCGTCAGGGTCGGCTTCTGCGGGCTGCTCCTGGTCGAGCGGCTCCTGGATCACGGTGAGCGTGCGGATGTCGATGGGCGCGTCGTCGTAGCGCACGATGGGCGGCGCCGGTCCGATGCCGTCGTGCTTGTCGGCGGTGCCCTGGACTTCGACGTACAGGCGGCGCAGGCTGTCGAGCAGCCGGTCCTGCTCGCTGTCGGCGGCGCCCGGTGCGGCGGCTGCGCGGGTTGTCTCGGCGATGCGGTAGAGAGCGAGGGCGCTCTTGAGGCGGACTTCTTCGCTCTTGGCGGTGCGGCTGAGGTCGCTCAGGACGCGAACGGAATGCTCACGCATGCCGCGGATGTCGTCAATGGGCGGACACGAGAGCCACGTCAACCTGCGGATTTCGGCGCTGACGTTAGGACGGGCGGCGACTTCCACGGCCTTGCGCCGTTGGGCTGGGCTGGTCCGGTGCTTCTCGGTGTTGGCATAGATCTCCCGGTGTGCCGTGGCCTTGGGTATGCCCTGCGCCACCCGAGCGGCGAACTTAGCCTGCTTCACGGTGAGCGGCTTGTCTTCACGTACCATCTGGCGTCAGGGTAGCCGAGTGCCGATCAGAAACCAACCCCGCTGGTCGCGGCGCACCCGGACCAGACTGTTGCGGTATTCCACTGCCCCGTAGGTAGGACTATCGGCATAGACTACCCGTGAAATGAACCGCTTACCATCCCAGACCTGTGCTCGCGGAGCTGTCCTGGTAGTTGTATGGCAAGACACACACTCGTGGAGCTTGTCACTTTGAACCCGCCGTACGGTTGGCGCGCCGCATGCAGGACACCAGCACCAGACCCTGCCTTCGCCTGTCATGTCAGTTCCCGTCACGATGTACGGACGTTGCGGGAAGGCCGAAAAGCCGATGCCGGTCACCCAATAGACACCGCCTACTAGCGCGGCCAGAGGGCCTCCCGCGGGCTAGAATCGCCCGCGGCGCCCCGGGTGGGCCTCCGCATCCTCCCGGGCCTCGGCGATGCGTTTTAGCCCCGTTTTGTGCACGCGGCTTGGCACCTGCTGCCGGGTCGTGCTTCTGTGCGGAACACCACAAGATCTTGTGGTCGAGGCATAACGCGCACCCTCGCAAACCATGAAATCCGCTCTAAACCATTGTGGATTAAAGGCTTACCGAAATACCAAAAGTTTACATAATCCATTATTATGGGAAGCTGGATTGACCCACGAATCAGTGGTGTATGCAAGATTCCCGGGGCACCTGGGGCGAGCGGCGGCGACGGGTCCTGGGTGCGGGGGAGGACCAGGGCGAGGACCCCTACCCCGCACCCGGCCCCCGGGCCGCGGCGCAGCCGGCAACGGCAGCGTGGTTATTATTCCCCGCCCATAATTCCCGGGTCCCATCTCCGGGTCCCATCGTCTATGCCCCGCGCGCATCGTCTATGCCTCGCGCGCGCGTCGCCTCGCGTCTCGAGTCTCGTGCTATGTCTCGTGCGGGTGCGCATAAAGGCGTGGCCCCTCAAAATCGCTTCAGCGACCGTAAGTCGAAGGTTCCATTGGGGGATAGGGGATACTCGGGGAGTGGGATGAAAATCGTTCCCCCTTTTGTTTTCTTCTTTAGTTTCTTTTTTTTACGTATATATAAGGGGGAAAGGGGGAAAAAACGCGTACGCGTATACGTGGCACACGTTTCCTCATGTGCCCGAGTGCGCGTCACGTGTGGACGTGTGCACGCCTGTGTGCACATGCATGTGAAGGATTGATCCCCCGATCCCCCACCGCTCGCGGAAGTGGCGTGGGGCCAGGAAGATAGGCCGAGAGAGATAGAGTGTCGCTTGATTTCCCGGGGATCCCCCATCCCCCCGTGTAAGTTGTTTGTTTT
>DATEHM010000148.1:0-16587 GCA_035279545.1 bacterium
GTAACTCTCCCTCTGTTCATGCTCCCCGGGTGACAGAATCACTGATCTGTTGGGGGGTGACAGAATCACGGAGCTATTAGCGCGTCCAGACTAATGCGGACGCGTTCAGTGGGAGTCAGTCCCACCGAGGGAAGCGCCAGATCCCTCGTAGCTTGAGCGGCAGAGAGGAGGGAGACCGAGATTTCTGAAGCCCGCTGACAAAGCCATCCTTGGGATGGTGAGCGAGTCACCAGGCCGTAATGCGGTGAACGCGAGGTGGCCCCGAAAACAATGAAGAGTCCGGGGGCCGAGCCCTCTAATTGCAGGCGAAGGCAACATGGAGACGGCAGATCTGGCGGAAGAGTCGTCCCCACTCCGGCGGGGTGGTTAGCGGCGGCATGGTGACAAGGACGCGTTGCGCAACTGGAGAGACCCTCCCCGCCCCGGGGCGAAATTCCCGGAAGCTGGGTAGGTCCTATAACCGGGCGATCCTCGGGAAGTGGACCGACGGCGGGAGGGAGTCGGGTGGGCTCATAGGAGCAATGAACGGGGGTAATGCCCCGGGAGCACAGGAGCCCTGCTGCTCACATGCCCGAAACCATGGGGAGGCACGGACGACCTGATAATGGCGTCCATGAGTGTGCAGGAACTGAGGCGAAGGCTGTACCTGAAGGCGAAGTCCGACCCAGCCTGGCGGTTCTGGGGTCTGTACGCCCATGTATGCAAGTCAGAAACGCTCCGCGAAGCCTATGCGCTGGCCAAAGCGAATGACGGAGCGCCGGGAACTGACGGCGTGACGTTCCAGGCCATCGAAGCGGCAGGTGTGGAGACGTTCCTGGCGCCGCTGCGGGACGAACTGCTCTCCGGGAGCTATTGCCCATTGCCGGCCCGCAAACACGCCATCCCGAAGCGCAGTGGTGGAGAAAGAATGCTCCAGATGCCGTCGATTCGGGATCGTGTAGTCCAAGGGGCCATCAAGCTCATGCTCGAGCCGATCTTCGAGGCTGACTTCCAACCGGGCTCATACGGGTATCGCCCCAAACGCACGGCGCACCAAGCAGGGGCTCGGGTAGCAGAAGCAATTGTCCTCCGCAAGACGCGGGTGATCGACCTCGACTTGGCTGCCTACTTCGACAACGTCCAGCACCACACGTTGTTAGAAATGGTGGCAAAGCGAATCAGTGATCCCGCTATCCTGCGGGTGCTGAAGCTGATCCTCCGGGCCACGGGCCGTCAAGGGCTTTCCCAAGGGGGACCGCTTTCACCATTGCTGTCCAACATCTATCTCACGCCAGTGGATAGTATGTTGGAGAAGGCGCGGGAAACGACCCGGCACGGACCGTTCTGGTACGTGACGTACGCGCGGTGGGCGGAGATCTAGTGGTATGGGTGCACGCAGACCCCCGGGAGGATTGGCTAGTAAGGGCGGTGCAGCGGCGACTCCGGGAGGAGTTGGCGAAGCTCGGTATCCCGGTGAACGACGCGAAGAGCCGAGTGGTGGATCTGGCGCACGGGGAGATGTTTACCTTCCTAGGGTTTGACGTCCGCCGGATACGCAGCCTATGCGGAGCCTGGCGGCCGCAGTGTACACCGACGCGCCACAAGCGCACAGAGTTGCTGCGGAAGCTCCGGGAAGTTTTTCGACGCCACCGTTCTCACCCTGTGCAGGAGCTCATCCAAGAAATCAATCCGATTCTCAGGGGATGGCTCAACTATTTCCGGATCGGACATGCCCGTCGGCACTTCGAGCACATTCGTTACTGGATGGAGAGGAAAGTGCGACGCCATCTGGCGCGGGCCGCAAAGCGGTCAGGATTCGGCTGGAAGAGGTGGAGTAGGGAACGACTCTATCACGCGATGGGGCTGTATCACGATTACAGCATCCGTTACGTGAAGATGATCCCGAAAGCGCTCCCAGCGCGATAGGACACATAAGCCTTGAGGTGAAGGGAGCAGGAGAGCCCGGTGCGGGAAATCCGCACGCCGGGTTCGAGGTGGCGGGGGCTGGAACCAGACTTGCACGAGCAGCGGTCGGGGTCTGCAAGCCATCGTCGGAGATGGTTAGGACTGAAAGACCTCTGCTCCGATCCGAGCACTGCGCCAGCCCTCGACCCTACCATCGTTCGCGCATTTCATTGACAGGGCACCCCGCCCGGGCTATACTCGGCTCAAAGTTCAAGCCGTTGGGCATAGATGCGGTAAGCGCACACGCACCCCGAAGGCTCCGGGTCGACCGGAGCGCTTCGACCAAGTAGGAGACGCGCAGCATCGGGCCAACTGTCGTGGCGGCAACGGCGGTGCAGGAAAGCGAGGCTCAGCCGGGAGACCACCCAATCCCGCGCTGAGTTTTTGTGTTTGTGCCCCCGGTGAAAGGGGAAGAAGCGGTTTGAACCGGCGTGGGGATTCCCGCGTACACCATACCAGGAGACGCAGATGAACGACATCAACACCGTTGAGGCCTACCTTGCCGCCAGCCGACGAGATGCGCGTCTGACCCGGACCACCCTGCACTACATCGCCGACATGATCGATTATTTCGGCAAGGACAAGGTGTTCGAGGGGATCTACGGGATGGATCGGCAACTCGACGACATCGTGGCGTTTTTCAAAGGATACGCGATGAGCATGGAGCGGCGCTTGTTGCTCCTGGTAGGCCCGCAGGGTTCGGGGAAGTCGATGACCGTCGATAAGCTCAAGCGGCGCCTGGAGGAGTATTCCGGAAAACCCGACGGGCTGGTGTACGCCGTGGACGGATGCCCGTTCCATCAGCATCCGTTCGACCTGATTCCCTCGGACGTCCGCGAGGCCGAGGGCATCTGGTGGCACGAGGAGGCGGTGCCGTGTCCCGTGTGCGAGCGGGTGATCGGCTCGCGCGGCGGGTGGCGCACGGTCCCGGTCCGCCAGGTCCTCCTCTCCGCCCGCGACAAGATCGGAGTGGCCAAGCACACGCCGACGGACCTCCGCCGCGAAGATATCACGAACTTCGTCGGCAACATCAACTTCGCGATGCTGAAGGAGCGGGGTTCGACCTACGATCCCGATGCCTACGATTTCGATGGGAAGGTGATCTGGGCGAATCGGGGGATCCTGGACTGGACGGAGGTGTTCAAGAGCCGGCGGCAGCTCCTCTCGCTCCTTTTGGAGTTGATCCAGTCGAAGCGGATCGACCTCGCCAACTTCCCGACGGTCCACGTCGACGAGGTTGTGATCGGCCACACCAACTATCCTGAGTACAACGTGTTCCTGGCCGAAGACATCATGGAGCCGCTGCGCGGGCGGATTCACAAGATCGACTTCCCGTACAACGTTGACATCCAGGGGGAAACGCGCATCTACCGTGCGCTGGTGGAACGGGCCAATCACGTTCGGGGCGAAACCAAGCACATTCCGCAGGACGTGTTCGAGCTGGCGGCCACGTACGCGATTCGGACCCGGCAGGAGTCTCAGGGCCTGCGCGGGCTCAGCCCGCGCTTTTTCGAGGACGCATTTTCCCTGGCCTACACCCACGCCCGTGAGTGTCTGGATCTGGAGGTCATGACCGAGGCGATTGAGCGGACGTTTGAGCACCAGTCGATCAAAGACCTGAACCAGAAGGACCTGCTGAAGCTGTTCGAGGAGACGAAGGTCGATTTCGTCAACAAGAAGGTCGACCAGATGGTCGAGGACATCGTCCCCACGCACTTCTACGACTACGGGCAGAATCTCTACCTCAATTATCTCGACGCGGCCGCCCGCAACGTGTTGGGCGAGGCCCTCGTGGATAGTGAGAAGGAGCTCATCGACGAAGTGGAAGGGGCGCTGGTTCAAAAGCGGCAGATCAGCCGCCAGGGGCGGGTCGCCTTCGAGAACGTGCTGGTGGAACGACGTGAGGAACTCCGGCGGATGAGCTACCGCGATCACGAGCACCTCCGGGGGGCGATCAACGAGATCGTCTTCAACAAGATCAAGAACTGCCTGCGGCTGTATGAAAAAACCGAGGAGATGGATCCGAAGAGCCGCGAGCTTCTCGACGTTCTGCAGCGGAGTGCGGTCGAAGAGCACGGCTACTGCCAGCACTGCGCCCGCGCTCTGTTCAAGGTGATCGGGAGGAGCTTCTAGACACCCGGCGAGCTCCGGGGCCGCGGCTGGAGGAATCAGATGAAGATCCATCGAGGGCGGATCGCCCAACACAAGCACGACCATCACCTCCGAGAGTATCTCAAGCAGAACCTCAACGAGCTCATCCAGCAGAAAGAGCTGATCATCGATGGCAAGGTGAAGACCCAGATCGCCACGCTCGACCTGCCGACCTTGAAGTTTGCCGAGGAGACCCAGTATCTCGCCCAGGGGACCGGCAGCGGCGGCGGGGGCACGGGCGCGGGCGGTCCCGGAGCCGGGGACGGCCGGATCCAAGCCCTGGGGGGACTCCTGGGCGGGGATCACCACGGCAAGGAGCTGCGGGTGGAACTGGACTTCGACGAGTTCGTCAGGCTGGCGCAGGAGGTCCTGTTGGAGGAGCTGCGGCTCCCCGCCTTTCACGAGCCCGCGCGGTGGGGCGAGGTGGAGAGCCAGGATATCCCGGAGCTGGACGACCTGGACCGGATCGGGATCCGGGCCGACCTCAATCTCGAGGAGACGATGGTCCAGAGCCTCTATCGCAATGCCCGGGAGCGCGGCGTCCTCGACTACGACGTCGACGTCCAGCAAGATGCCTGGTACTTCATCGAAGACCCGACGATCTTCCAAAATAACCGTTCGGTGGAGGTGTACGTTCTCGACGTTTCCGGGTCGATGCGCGGAGAGTATCTCTCGTTGGTCCGCAAGACGATCTTCATCCTCTGGCACTATCTCGAGCGGCGGTATCCGACCAATCTTCGTCGGTACGTGGTGTTCCAGGATGTGGCAGAGGAGAAGGTGCGCGACGAGTTCTTCTGCGTGGAGTCGAGCGGGGGGACGCACATCAGCACGGGGTTCGAGAAGGCGATTGAGCTGCTGGAGGGCGCTCGGGAGTATGACAAGTTCCTGTTCATGTTCACGGATGGGGAGACCAGCTCGGGGGACTTCGATCAGGCGAAGAAGCGGTTCGAGGAAGCCCGTGGGGCATTCGATCTGGTCATCTACGGCCACGTGAATCCGGGTGGCCGGGGGATCGGTGGATTCAGCGAGTACGTGCAGGAGGCCGCCAAGACCGGCGAGGGGGCGCTGTTCGCCAACCTGATGGATATCGAGACGATCCGGGCGGCGATGAAGGACTTCCTGGCCTTCTTCGACGCCCAGGCCACGCGGCGCTACGCCGGCAGCGTCCGGCGGTAGCCTGCGGGACAGCTCATGATCGGTGAGTACCAGAGCGTGATCCGCCAGCTGGAGGGCCTCGCCCACGATCGTGGGCTGGTCTTCGATCCCGTAGTCTTTCAGATCACCGACAGCGATGAGATCGCCGAAGTGGCCAGCATGGGGCTGCCCAACCGATTCATCCATTGGTACTGGGGTGGGACCTACAAGGAGCTGGTCATGCAGCAGGCCAAGGAAGTGTTCACCATCCTTGAGCTGGTGCTGAATACAATTCCGTCGCACGCGTTCCTGAGAAGCACGAACACCTACCTGCAGAATGTTCTCGTGATCGCCCACGTCCTAGGCCACGCGGATTTCTTCGCGAACAACCACTGGTATCGCAAATCCAATAAGAACATGCTGAACATCGCCGAGCAGCATGCCCGCATGATCCGGTGGTACGAGGCCGAGTACGGGCGGGAGCGCATCGAGAAGCTGCTCGACGCGTTGCTGACCGTGGCCACCTCTGTCAACGCCTTTGAGCGGAGCCCTCAGGAGCAGCAGAAACGGCTAATCTACTATCTGGAAGAGCGTGCGCCGCTGGAGGAGTTCGAGCGGACCCTGTTCGAGTCGATCCGGGAGGAGGCGGAGTACTTCGACCTGATCCAGCGGACGCACATCATCAACGAAGGGTGGGCGACGTTCGTCGAGGCCGAGCTCCTCAACCGGTTGCTCACCGCTAAGGAGTGGGCCAGCATCTCGGTGCAGCTCTGCAACCGGCCGGCGCCGTACACCATCGGGTACACGCTGTTCGCGCACGTGCGCGAAGAGGAAGGGTTTGGCCGGGCGCTGGAGCTCCGCCGGTTCTACGAGGACGTCAGCCTGATCGACCTCACGCTGACCGAGGAGTTGGTGCGGCGCCTCGACATCTTCGTCTACGACCCCAAGGAGAAGCAAAAGAACTACGATCTGCAAAAGGTGAAGGAGATGCTGATTGCCCAGAAGTTGTACAAGGGGGAGCCTCGCATCGAGGTCGATCCCACCTCGCAGGGCCGCGATCTCCTGCTCGCGCATCTCGACGAGGATCGCAAGCTGGAACCGAAGCGGATTAACCTCTTCCTCCGCGCCGTCTACTCCCTCTGGCGCAACCCCGTGAAACTCCGGGCGAACGGCAAGGTCTATACCTACGATCGCCGGGGGTTGTCCTCGACTTAGGCTACGCGTTGCCGCGGCGCCCCCGGAGCTGTACCGTGGGGAGGGGATGCCGTCCACGGTTCGAAATCCTCCCCGCATGGAGATCCTCGAAGTCAAACGCACGCTCGCCGGAGGGGTCGAGCGGTTCCCCTGCGTCGCCGTGGAGATGACCGCATCCCGCGCCGTGCTGCTGTACGCGCTCACCCGCGCCAGGCGCCTCGGCGGCATCGATCTCACCCCGGGGATGGTCACCGTGGCCTACTATTGGGTCGACCGGCCTTACAACGTCTACCACTGGATCTCCCCGCAGGGGCAGACGGTGGCCTGGTACTTCAACGTGAGCGGTCCGGTCCGCATCGCGGACGGGCGGGTGGAGTGGCAGGACCTCGAGGTGGATGTGCTGGTGACGCCCGATCTGCGCACCCAGGTCTTGGATGAGGACCGGCTGCCGCCGGATCTTCCGGCGGAGCGGCACGCGGCGATCGCGGCGGCGCGGGACCGCGTGCTGCGCGAGGCGCCCCAGGTGGTGCAGGAGCTTGAACGGACGTCGCGGGGCCTGCTGGCGCGGGCGGCGGAGGCTCCCTGATGCGCCTCCACCATCGGATTGCGGTGATCACGGGGTCGAGCCGCGGGATCGGACGCGCGATCGCCCAGGCGATGGCCCGCGAGGGGGCGGCGGTGGTCCTCAACGCCTCTCGATCGATCGGGGAAGCCCAGGTGGCCGCCGACGCGATCGTGCGGGCGGGCGGCCGCGCGCTGGCGATCCAGGCCGACGTCGGCAGCCCGGGGGACGCCAACGCCCTGATCGCACAGGCGGTGGAGGCGTGGGGACGGGTGGACATTCTCGTCAACAACGCCGGCTTGGCGGATCGGGCCGGCATCTGGCAGATCGACGAGGCGGGATGGGCGCGGATGCTGGCCGTGCACGTGACCGGTCCGTTCTTCGCCGGCCGGGCGGCGGGGGAGCTGATGATCCGGCAGGGGCGGGGGGTGATCATCAACATCGCCTCGATGCGGGGGATCGAGCCAGGCACGGGGCCGCTGCACTACAACGTGAGTAAGGCCGCCGTGCTGATGCTGACCAAGTGCCTCGCGCGCGACCTGGCTCCGCATGTTCGCGTCAATGCCATCGCCCCCGGGTATACGGAGACGGCGTTCCACGCCGACCGCACGATCGCCGAACGCGAGCAGATCGCCTCGAAAATCCCCCTGGGACGGTTCAGCCAGCCCGAAGAAATCGCACGGGCGGCGGTGTTTCTCGCCTCGGACGAATCGGCCTTCGTGACGGGTCAGACGCTGATCGTGTCGGGCGGGGTGGTGACGGGCTAGGCGGCGCGGTGCGACGCGCCGTTACTGTTTGAAGTCCTGCGGCTTGACCTTCTCCAGGAATTTCTTGAATTCTTCGACCTCGTGTTCATCGAAGGCCTTCTTTAGGGGAATCGCCCCGGCCGCAAGTTTCTCTTCGACGTAAATGGGCGCCTCGGTCCTGAGGGCCAACGCGATCGCGTCGCTCGGCCGCGAGTCCACGACCACCTCCGCGCCGTTGTTCTGGAGGTGGATCTCCGCGAAGTACGTCCCGTTTTGGATGTCCGTCACGACGATCCGGTTGACGCTCACGGTGAGTTGAGTGAGGATGGTGCGCAGCAGATCATGGGTCATCGGGCGGGGCATGTGGACCCCCTGCAGCTCGAGGGCGATCGATTGCGCCTCGGCCGTGCCGATCCAGATCGGGAGCGCGAGCGTCTCGGCGTTGTCGACGAGCAGCACGACCGGATTCATCTGCTGGTCCATCGCCACGGTCCGCACTTTCATCCCGATCATGCCTCGGCCTCCCGGCATCGATTCCCCCCGTGCCGGTCCATTATAACAGAGCGTTCAATCGCACGAAAAGTCTCGCCACGGGGGAGGAGACGCGTGCGCTAAGACGAAGAGGCGTAGGGTATACATACCCGTCAGTAGTTCGGGAGGTCGATCAGGGTCCGCGACGTGCCTGGACCAACCGCACCGGATGCCGTGGCTGCACGGCACCGGTCCGCGAGCTAGACAGATGCAACACAGATCGGGAGGCTCGACGCCGATGTGGCGAGGCGTAGTCGGAGTGGTCGGTTTCCTTGTCGTCATGGTCTGGCCGGGGGGCGCCGCTCACGCCGGGCAGATCTACACGGTGCGCCAAGGAGACACGCTGTGGCGGATCTCCCACCGGTTCAGCGTTCGCCCGCTTGACCTGGCCACCGCCAATCACCTCGCGCTGACGTCGATCATCCACCCGGGATTGCGCCTGACCATTCCCGGGGCCTTCACCCCGGACCGATCCGTCTCAGATGCGGACCCGGAGACCCCGCGGGCTCATGCCGCATCTCCGCAGGCCCGCGCCAGGCAGGCAGACGTCCTCCCGCCCGCGCCGGAATCCACGAGGTCACCGGCGCCCGCGCCGGCCCTGGGCGAGCCGGGGGACATCGCGCGGATGGCCTACCAGTACCTCGGCAGGCCGTACCAGTGGTCCGGAATGGGGAACTACGGGTTTGACTGCTCGGGGCTGGTCGCCCGCGTGTTTGCGGCGTTGGGACGGCTGGTGCCCCATACATCGTTTGGACAATACCAGGCCGGCCGGCTGATCCCACGGGAGAAGCTCACCCCCGGCGATCTCGTCTTCTTCCATACCTACCGCGCCGGCGCGTCTCACGTGGGGATCTACCTCGGTGAGGACCGCTTCATTCACGCGTCTTACTCCCGGGGCGTGATCATCTCCTCGATCGAGGAGCCCTACTTCCGGGCCCGCTACCTGGGCGCGCGCCGGCTCTAACCTCCCTCGCAATCGCTCACCGATACCCTTTCGCTGCCGTTGCCTTGAAGCTGGCGTAGACGCTCATGCCCTCGTGGAGCGTCATCGTGCGCACCGCGCGGGCGGTGACCTCCGCGACAAGCGGTGGCCGGGTCGCCAACGTAACGCGCACGCGCTCTCCCCGCGGAGGCTCCGGCACCAGCTGGATGATCGTCCCGAAGAACACGTTCTGGGCCGTCCCGGTCGGCGCCCCGGTGTGCAGGGTGATTTCCCGGGGATCGACGGCGACGAAGACCTCCCCCTCGTTCCCCGAATCGACGATGCGCAGGATGCCGTTATCCGTGTGGACCTCCGCGAGGCCGCTGGGGTCCCGCGAGGCGATGTGGCCCCGGAAGAGGTTGAGCCCCATGAGTTCCGCCACGTACCCCGAGCGGGGTGTCCGCAGAAGATCCTCGCGGGCCCCGACCTGAACGATCCGGCCCCCCTCGATCACCGCGATCGTGTCGCCGAAGATCACGGCCTCCACCGGGCTGTGGGTCACGAACAGCGTGACGCAGGGGAGGATCGCCAGGATCCGGCGGAGCTCGGTCCGCACCTCGCGCTGCGTCTGGAGATCGAGAGCGGACAACGGTTCATCGAGCAGCAGGAGCCGCGGCCGCAGGGCGAGCGCGCGGGCCAGCGCCACGCGCTGCTGCTGGCCGCCGGACAATTGTGCGGGCCGGCGGGCGGCGAGGTCCCGGATGTTCAGTTGTTCCAGCGCGGCGGTCGTGCGGGCCGTCAGCTCCGGCCGGGGCGCCCCCTGCGCGCGCAGCCCGAAGGCGACGTTCTCGGCGACGGTGAGGTGGGGAAAGAGCGCATAGTCCTGGAAGACGTACCCGACGTCGCGCTCGGCGGGCGGGACCGCGATGTTTAGGTCGCTGGCGAAGTAGGTGCCGCCGTCGAGACGGATCGTCCCGCGATCCGGGTGGATCAGGCCGGCCAGGATATTGAGGATCGTACTCTTCCCGGCGCCGCTCGCGCCCACGAGGACCAGCGTCCGGCCGGCCTCGGCGGTCAGGCGAACCGCGAGGTCGAACGTCCCCAGGTGCCTGGCGAACTCTGCCTCCAGCAGGCGGGCTACCTCCAGGAGGCCCGCGGGAGGTTCCGCAGCGCGAAGAGGACTCCGAACGAGACGACCAGGAGCATCACCGACAGCGCCACCGCCGCTTCCAGATCGCTCTGCAGCGCTTCGTACACGGCGAGGGGCATCGTCTGCGTGCGGCCGGGGAGGTTGCCGGCGAAGGTGATCGTGGCGCCAAACTCCCCCAGGGCGCGGGCCCACGTCATGGCCGCCCCGGCGCTCAGCGACGGCAGGCTCAGCGGAAGCACCACGCGCAGGAAGGTGTGGGCAGAGGAAGCCCGCAGTGTGGCCGCCGCCCGCAGGTATTTCGCGTCCACCTGCTCGAAGCCGGCGCGCGCGGCATTGACGAGCAGGGGCCCGGCGACGAACATCTGGGCGAGGACGACCGCCAGCGAGGTGAACGGGATCGTGATCCCCACCGCCGCGAGCTCCCGGCCGACGAGCCCGGTCCGGCCGAAGGCGAGCAGCAGCCCCACCCCGGCCACGGTCGGAGGCAGCACCATCGGGAGGTCGACCAGCACTTCCAGGAGCCGTTTCCCCGGAAATTGCCGCATCGCGAGGAGGTAAGCCACGGGGAGGCCGAGGATGGCGACCGCGGCGGTCGACGCCAGCGAGGTCTTGAGGCTGAGCCAGAGGGCCTGGAGGATGAACGGCTTCGCCAGCCGGCCCAGCAACTCGCCCGGGGGAATTCGCATGACCAAGCCGAGCATCGGGAGGACGAGCAGCGCGACGAAGAGGCCGCCGGCCGCGATGGGGAGAACGGCCAGCGCGGCGGACCGCCGCGGGGCGGGGCGGCCGATGACGGAGGGTGGTGCGGCGCGGCCCAAGGGCGGCAGGTCAGCGCAGGGGGAGGAAGTTGTGCCCGCGGAGGATCTGCTGCCCGAGCGGAGACAGAACCATCTGTCCGAACTGCGCCGCGGTGGCCGGGAACACGGCCCCTTTGGGGATCGCCATGGGATAGGTCGCGAGGACGTTGTAGGGATCGGGAATGCTGAGTATCTGTACCTGCTCCTCAACCGGCGCGGTGACATCCGAGCGGTAGACGGCGCCCGCATCCGCCTCGCCCAGCTGGACCTTCGCCACCACGGCCTTCACATTGTCTTCCTCGGAGACCACGTTGCGGAGCACGCGCTGGGCGTAGTCGGCGCCAAGTCCCGGCGCCCTGTTGAGTTTGGCGAGGGCTAGGCGGAAGTAGCGGCCGGCGGGGACGGCGTCAGCCTCGATCACGATCTTGACGCCTGGGCGGGCAAGGTCTTGCAGGCCGGCGATCTTGCCGGGGTTCGACCGGGGATAGATGACGACCAGGCGGTTCCCCACGAATTCGACGGGTGCCGTCATGAGCAGACCCCGCTTCTGCAAATAGGTCATCCACCGGTCGTCGGCAGAGGCAAAGAGGTCGGCCTCTGCCCCCTGCTCGATCTGCAGCGCGAGTTGCTGGGACCCCGCAAAGTTGAAGGTGACCCGAGCGTTTGGGTCCTGGGTCTCGAAGATCTTCCCCAGCACGGTGAACGCCTCCGTCAGCGAAGCGGCGGCGAACACGGTAAACGTGGGGATGGGGATCGCCGCCGTCGTCCGGGGGGCGACCGCGAGGAGGCATACGGCGACCAGCCCCGCGGCGAAGGCGCGGACGGATCTCATCTCGGCGGATGTGCGGTGGCGTGGGGTTGTCACGATGGGGACTCGGTCGGCTTCAGGATTTGCCGATCATGACCTCCGTGGACTTGATCACCGCAAGGACTTCATCACCGACCTTGACATCCATCCGTTCCACCGATGCCCGCGTGATCACCGAGACCAATTCCTGCGCGCCGATCTGGATGCGCACCTCGCCCATCACCCCGTCGAGCGAAATCGCCGTCACCCGGCCGCGGAGCTGGTTGCGCGCGCTGATCTCCACTTCAGCCTCCCTCCGGCGGTTGGCCCGGTGTCCAAGCCTGGCCATCAGCTGGGCCCGGGGAAACAGCCATTTCCGGCCGATGCGGGATCCCGCCAGCTGTCCGCTCCTCGCCAGCGCTTGGACGCGCTTCACGTGGAGGTGGAGGATCGAGGCTGCTTCCCGGGCGGTGATGTAGTCCTCCATACCCCTTAATATACTATATTCGGATATATAAGGGAATATAACCACCTATTCGGTTGATCCCCCGACGGGGCTGCGTGCGTGACCCGGCGGGCGGGGGAGGGTTATGATATCGGCATGCGCCTGAGTGCCGCGATCGCGCTTGGAAAGCTGACCGCCATCCTCAGCCGCTGTTTTCGCTGGGGAGGAGGGACCACGATGCCCGGCCGCGTCGCTCGGGCCGTGGAACCTCGAGTCCTGCCGCTCCTTTCCAAACGCCTGCGCTTCGGCAGCGTGATCGTCGCCGGCACCAACGGCAAGACCACCACCGCCCGTCTGCTGGCGCATATCATGGAGGCGGTTGGCCGCCATCCGGTGCACAACCGGGCGGGTGCCAACCTGGCAGCGGGAATCGTTTCCGCCTTGGTGGGGCACGCCGACCTGTTCGGCCGGCCGTCGGGGGACATCGGCATCTTCGAGGTCGACGAGGCCACGGTGCCCCGGGTGGTCCCGCATCTCGCTCCGCGGGTCGCCGTCTTCACGAACCTGTTCCGCGACCAGTTGGATCGCTATGGCGAGATCGACCACATCGCCGAACTGTGGCGCACGACGGGCGAAGCTCTGCCGATGGATGGTGTGCTGGTAGCGAACGGAGATGATCCCCTGGTGTACGACGCGGTCCGCGGGCTGCCCGGGCGGCTCGTGACGTTCGGGATCGACGACGAGCGGCACGCGCTTCCGGCGATCGAGCATACCGCCGAGGCACGCTACTGCTATCGCTGCGGAACGCCGTACCGGTATACGCTGACCTATTTCGGCCACATGGGGCGGTACCAGTGTCTGACCTGTGGCACCGTCCGCCCCCCGATCGACGTCGCCGCGCGGGAGGTGTCGCTTGCCGGCCCCGACGGAGCGGCGTTCACGCTCGCGTTGGTCGGGGAGGGACGGTCGGTCCGGATCTCCACCGTGCTGCCCGGGCTTTACAATGTGTACAATGTCCTTGCGGCGGCGACGGCCGCCCTGCAGATCGGCGCCTCGCTCGAGCAGGTGGGGCGGGCGGTGGCGTCCTTCGTCCCGGCGTTCGGCCGGGCGGAGCGCATCGCCGTCGACGGTGGCGAAATCCGGATGCTGCTCTCCAAGAACCCGGCGGGGTTCAACGAGGTCCTGCGCACGGTGCTGTCGACCGGGCCGCTACCGGTGGTGCTCATCGCCATCAACGACAACATCGCGGACGGCCGGGATGTGTCGTGGCTCTGGGACGTAGACGCCGAAATGCTGGGGGGACGGGTGGCCCACGTAGTGGTAACCGGTGTGCGCGCGGAGGATATGGCGCTGCGCCTTCGTTACGCCGGGATGGCTGAGGAGGCAATTGAGGTCCAGCGCGAGTACGAGCCGGCGCTGCGTGCGTCCCTGGCGCGTGCAGGGGATAAGCCATTGTTCGTGCTTCCCACGTACACCGCGATGCTCGCGCTCCGCGAGGTCTTGCACCGATGGGGAGCGGTTGGAGGGTTCTGGGAGCATTGAGCGGACACCCGGCACTGCGCATTTGTCATCTGTACCCGGATCTCCTCAACCTCTACGGAGACCGCGGGAACATCATGGTCCTGACCCAACGCGCGCGCTGGCGCGGGCTTCCGGTGACGGTGACCGACGTGGGTCTGGGGCAGACGATCGACCCGGCGTCAGCCGACCTCTTCTTCATCGGGGGGGGCGAAGACCGCCAGCAGCGGATCGCGGCCGACGACCTCTGCCGGGTGAAGCGGACGCCGCTGCTCGAGGCGGTTGAGGGCGGCGCGGTGGTGCTGGCGGTTTGCGGAGGCTACCAGCTGGTCGGGCGCTTCTACCGGTCGGCCGCGGGAGAGGAACTGCCCGGGGTGGACCTGCTCGACCTCTGGACCGAACACCCCGGCCCGTCCGCTCGTCGATTGATCGGCAACCTCGAGATCGAGGTCGAGGGAATGGCCGCACCGCTCATCGGGTTCGAGAACCACGGCGGGAGGACGCACCTGGGGCCCGGCGCGCGCCCGCTGGGGCGCGTGCTGGTGGGGTTTGGCAACAACGGCGAGGACGGTCAGGAAGGGGCGATTTCCCGCCAGGTCTACGGAACGTACTTACACGGACCGCTGCTGCCGAAGAACCCCGCATTTGCCGATCGCCTGATCCGCGAGGCCGTCGGCCGTCGCCACCCGGGGTTCCAACTCACCCCGCTTTCCGACGCCATCGAGACGCGGGCACGGGCGGTCATGCTGGCCCGGCTAAGGAATCCGACGGCCGGGTAGCCTGCTGGTGGGGGGCCGCTGGCACGGCATCAACCGCACGCTGATTCGCGTGGCCGCGATCGTCGGCACCGCGGAGCTCGGATTCGCCACGGTCATCCCCCTGCTCCCGTTGTATTTGAAGGAACGCCTCGGGGCGAGCGCAACGCTCGTCGGCGTGGTGGTGGCGACGTTTGCCGCGGTCGAGACGGTGTTCAAGACGACCTGGGGGAGCCTCGCCGATCGGATCGGACGGCGTCCGGTGATCGTGGGGGGGTTGTTCCTCAGCAGCACCGCCCCGATCCTCATGACATTGCTGCGACATCCCTGGTTGTTCGTGCCACTCCGCCTGGTGGACGGGATGGGCAGCGCCGCGCTTTGGCCGGTCGCCGCGGCGATGATGCTGGACCGGGCCGATGGCGAGCAACGCGCCACGGCGATGGGGACCCTGAATATGTTCTTCCTCTCCGGGCTCGCGCTCGGCCCGGCCCTAGGCCTGTTCGTTGCGGGGTATTTCGGAGAATACACGTTCGGCTTCTACCTGGCGAGCGTGCTGTTGTTGACCGCGGCCTTGTTCGCCTTGGCTGTCTTTCGCGATCTCGACGCCCCTCCCCGGGCCGTACATCGCGGGGCCACCGAACCGTCGGCGATCGGCTTCATCCAGGTCGTCCGCGCCTCCCCCTGGCTGCTGTCGATGCTCTTCGTGGCATTCGTCCAGATGTTTGGCGTCGGCCTCCTCGCCCCCATCCTCGTGATCTACGCGCACGAGGTCGTGCAGCTCAGCGATCAGTTGATCGGGACGCTCTTCCTGATCATGGTTCTGGCCGTTGCGCTCGCCTCGGTCCCGGGGGGGCGGCTGGCCGATCGGGTCGGCCGGTCCCGCAGCGTCGGATGGGGGATGGTGGCCGCCAGCTGCGGGATGTGGCTGCTGCCCTTCGCGGGGCGGGGTAACCTCCCCCTGCTGGCAGTGGCAGCGCTCCTTCTCGGAGGGAGCTACGCGATCTCCTCCCCGGCGTGGCTTGCCCTGATGAGCGAAACCGCTCCACCCGGGAGCACGGGGATGGTGATGGGCGCATCCGAGACCGCGCAGGGGGCGGGGTTGGTCATCGGGCCGCTCCTCGGCGGCATCCTCTACGATGCCCTGGGGCCCCAGGCGCCGTTTGTGGGGAGCGCGGTGCTGCTCTCCGCCGGCACGATCTTCGCCGTCACCGTTCTCCGCCGCAGGCAGGCTTCCCCGTTGACGTAAGCGCCAGAGGCCCCCTCCGCCGGCACAGTGGGGACGGCCACCCGCACGCTCCCTCAGAAGCTCCTCCTGTCCTTGCGTCGCCCGGCCGGGCGCGGCACCTCGGTTCGCGGTCCAGCCGAATGGCCTTTGGGGCATCATAACGGCTACGAAGGCCAGCAGTCTGGGTGGCATCGGGCCGGGGGTCGTACACGTGGGTGGACGAATGGGATGGGCGGTGAGGTTTGTGGGGGTGGTCGTCGCGGCGACCCTCTCCGCCGGGATGCCGGTCCCTGCGGCCGCTTCCGAGACCGCACAGGCATTGCTGCGCGACGGGGTCGCGGCCTACCGTGCCGGCGCGCCCGCCCGCGCATTCCAGGTGTTTGCCGCCGCCGCCGCCAAGGCTCCCGGCGACGCACTCCCCGCGCTTTGGGCGGGTTCCGCCGCCGCCGCCTCGGGACAGTGGGATTCAGCCCGCGACTATTTCCGGGAGGCCCTACGGCGTCCGCACACGCCCGTTGAGGGCCGCCTCGCCGAGGCCTGGCTAATGCGGCTCGAGGCGCTCAACACGCGAATCCCCGGATCGGTCGATCCCCAGTTGGGGATCGCCGCCCTGGCCTACGCAAGCAACCCACGATTGACACGGAGCCAGGCGACTTGGCTCGGGCAGGCCGTCGAGGCCGCGGCGGGGCGAGAGGCACTGGATCCCTGGCTGCTCGCCGCGGTGAT
>DATEHM010000149.1:0-2050 GCA_035279545.1 bacterium
CTGACCCCACGGCCCCGGGCCGCCGCGCGGACGACGGCGGCGGGCGGGCCCGAGGATCGCCGCCTCCGGCGTTCCGGGGCTCGCTAGGGGAGGTCGCCGCACTGTTCTTAAAGCTTGGAGTGATCGCCTTCGGCGGTCCGGCGGCGCACGTGGCGATGATGCGCCGCGAGGTGGTCGACCGGCGGGGATGGATCGGCGACCAGGAGTTCCTCGATCTGTTCGGCGCGGCTAACCTGATCCCCGGCCCCAGCTCGACGGAGATGGCGATCTTCCTCGGCTACGTCCGGGCCGGGTGGCCCGCGCTGATTCTGGCGGGGACCCTCTTCATCTTGCCGGCGATGCTCATCGTCATGGCCTTGGCGTGGGCCTATGTGCGGTTCGGCTCCCTGCCCCAAAGCGAATGGGTCCTGTACGGGATCAAACCCGTGATCATCGCCATCATCGTCCAGGCCCTCTGGCGATTGTCAAAGACCGCCCTAAAGGATTGGTTGCTCGGAGGGCTGACCATCGCCGTCATCCTTCTCTACGTTAGGGGTGGAAATGTCGTCGATCTGCTCGTGGGCGCCGGGGCCTTCATCGCGATCGTGCACGGCGCACGTCGGCGCCAGCTCTCGCAGTTCATCGCCGCGGTGCCTCCCGCGGCGCTGGGATCCCCGGTCGCCGCCGGAGCTCCCTTCTCCATGCCGGTGCTGTTTCTGACGTTTTTGAAGATCGGCGCGGTGACGTACGGGAGCGGGTACGTGCTGTTGGCCTTCCTGCGCAGCGATTTCGTGGTCCACCTCCATTGGTTGACCGACAGGCAGCTGATCGATGCCATCGCCGTCGGCCAACTCACGCCCGGCCCCGTGTTCACCACCGCGACGTTCGTCGGCTACCTGACCGGCGGGCTCCGGGGCGCCCTGCTCTCCACGTTGGGGATTTTCCTGCCGTCCTTCATCTTCGTGGCGCTGATCTACCCGCTCATTCCTCGGGTGCGACGCTCACCGACGGCCCGGGCGTTCCTCGATGGCGTGACCGCGGCGGCGCTGGGGTTGATGGCCGCCGTGACCTGGCAGTTGGGGCGCGCCGCCGTGATTGATGTTGCGACCGCGGGAATGGCCGTGGCCGCACTGGGCGTCCTGCTGCGCTCGCGCGTGAACTCGGCGTGGTTGGTCATCGGGGGAGCGCTCCTCGGGGTCGTGATCAAATTGATCGTCGGCTAACCACCGATCGCAGGGGCCCGCGGTCTCGAATCCGCGGCACCCCTGCGGAGAGGGACCATGGCCGCGGGGCGCGATCCCCGGGCGGTCCGGCACACGCCACCCGCCACAGCGGCGCGGGCCGGGAGGACTCCGCGGGGGCGGGAGGAACACCGTGGCATGACCCTGAGGGGCGCGATTCTCGCCGGCGGCGCGAGCCAGCGGATGGGCCGGACCAAGGCGCTCCTGCCCGTCGGGGAAACGACCCTGATCGAAGCGGTGATCGCGCGACTCCGCGAGGCCTGCCCCGAGATCTTGATCGTCACCAACACCCCCGAGCTCTACCGCCAGCTGGGGGTCCCGATGGTGCCCGACGGCCTCCCCGGCCGCCAATCGCTCGTGGGGATCTACACCGCGGTCCTGCACGCGGGCGGTCCGGTGTTCGTCTGCGCCTGCGATATGCCGTTCCTCAACCCCGCACTAATCCGCTACCTCGGTTCGCTCGCCGATGGGGTCGACGTGGTGATCCCCCGCCACCACGGCGAGTACGAGCCGCTACATGCCGTCTACACGGAGGCGTGTTTGGAGCCGATCCGCCGGTGCGCGACGCGCCAGGGGCGCAACACGGGGTTTCTCGGCGAGGTCCGCGTGCGGGTCGTCGAGCTCGAGGAGATCAGGCGGTTCGACCCCGATCTTCGATCGTTCGTGAACGTCAATACCCCGGAGGAGTACACCCGCCTGCGGGGCGAGGTGACTCGGCCCCCCTGACCGGGGGATCGGGGCGCGATCGGCCACCGGTGGGGGGGAGGTCCGGCGGACCGGCCGGTGAGACGGCGCTAGGGCGAACCGGTCTCCCGCTTCAGCTCGGCGAG
>DATEHM010000150.1:0-3003 GCA_035279545.1 bacterium
CCCGAACACTCCCCCCACCCACGCGCCCATGGCCGCCACGTGCAGGGTGTTGAGCCCGAGGCCGAGCCACGCCGGCCGAGCGCCGGCGGCGTGCGCCGCCTGCCCATCCACGCACGCCAAGGCCACGCCGAGCACCAGGGAGGCGACCGCCACACGATCGCGCCCGGTCCGGACCGCACCGGCGAGCACCCAGAGGAGCAGCGCGGCTCCCAATCGCTGCGCCAGCACCCGGCCGAAGCTGGAGTCCAGGACGTCGCCGATCGCGCCCGGATCAAGCGGCCCGCCGATCCCCGCCCCCAGGCTCGAGGCCTGCGCCACGAGCGCGAGCGGCTCGGCGACGAGCAGGGCGAGCACGCCGATCCCGACGAGCCGCCAGATCCGTCGGTCCACGTCTACCTCGGCGGCGAGCCCGAGCGGCCGCAGGACAGCCTGGCGGTACGCAAGCACGCCGAAACTGAGCGCGTACCCGGCGAGGTGAAGCGCGCGCGCCGCCATTTGGAGGATGAGCCCTGCGATCGATCCCGCGCCTGCGGCCCCTGCCGACAGCGCGCCGCCCGGCGGGCTGGGGCGGCCGACGCTGAAGGCGAAGATGCCCTGCGACGGGTGCGTATCACGAGCGATCACCCGCCAGACGACCAGGTACGTCCCCGCCCCGGCGCCGTCGATGGGCACCGTGACGACCGACCCGGAGGTGCGCGCCGGGCCCCGCGCCACACGCCGGCCGTCCGGCGCGAGGACCCGGACCCCGCGCCCCACGAGCTCAACGGGTTCGTTGAAGGTGAGGCGCACGGCCGGTGGAACGTCGGGCAGGACGACGCCGGTCGCGCAACGGGGATCGCCCGGCAGGGGCCGGGGCGCCGCGGTCGGCGAGCAGAGATCGGGCGGGGTGGACCCCACGAGCGTGGCGTGCGCCAGCGTGCCGGGTGCGCGCACGGCGACCCAGACGAGCGCCGCCCCGACGGCAACGAGGAGCCGGCGGCGTCCGGCCGGACCGATTAGATCGACGCCCCCGCCTCCGCGGAACGCACCTCGCTCACCCCCGTCTGCGTCCCAATGCGGATCACCAAGCCGGAGGCGATCAGGCACAGCAGGCCCGATGTCATGAATGCCACCTGGTAGCTCCCCAGCCAATCCCGAACGGCGCCCGCGCCGAAGGCGGCGACGGCGGCCCCGAGCTGGTGGCTGGCGCTGATCCACCCAAAGATCACGCCCACGTTCCGGTTCCCGAAGATGTCGGCGGTCAGGCGGACGGTCGGCGGCACGGTGGCGACCCAGTCCAGGCCGTAGAAGACCGCGAACGCCGCGAGGCCCAGAAACCGTGTCCCCAGCGCATACGGGAGGAAGAGCAGGGAGAGCCCCCTCAGCCCGTAGTACCAGCACAGGAGGTAGCGGTTGTCCAGACGGTCCGACAGCCAGCCGGAGGCGATGGTCCCGATAAGATCAAACACCCCGATCGTCGCCAGAAGGCTGGCCGCGGTCACCTCCGGGATCCCGTGCTCCATCGACGCCGGGATGAGATGGGTACCGATCAGGCCGTTGGTACTGGCGCCGCAGATGAAGAAGCTCCCGCTAAGCAGCCAGAAGTCGCGGGAGCGCACGCCGCGGGATAGACCTGCCAACGCCGCGGCCCCCGGGTTCGCGCCCGATCGCGCCGGCGCGGCAACGTGGCCGGCTCCCGCTCCGAACGGCCGAAGCCCGACGTCCGCGGGATCGTCGCGCATGAGGACGAACACGAGCGGGATCATCACGAGCGCCGCACCGGAAACGGCCAGGACCGCCCAGCGCCACCCGTGCGTCACGACGAGCGAGGCGAGCGAGGGGAGGAACAAGAGCTGGCCGGTGGCGACGCTGGCGGTGAGCACGCCCATGACGATCCCCCGCCGCTCCGCAAACCACCGGTTGGCGATGTAGGCGCCGAGCACCAGCGCCGTGGTGCCGGTGCCGAGCCCCACCACCACGCCCCAGAGCAGGATGAGCTGCCAGGGGGCGCGCATGACGGCGGTGAAGCCGACCCCTGTGGCGACCAGCGCCAGCGAGGCGAGCATGACGCGGCGCACGCCGAGCCGGTCCATCAGCGCGGCGGCAAACGGACCGAACAGCCCGTAGAGCAGGAGGTTGATCGAGACCGCCAGCGAGACCGTGGTGCGCGTCCAGCCAAACTCCTTCTCCAGCGGGATGATCAGCACGCCCGGCGTCGACCGGATCCCGGCGGCCGCCAGCAGCGTGAGGAAGGTGACCCCGGCAACGATCCAGCCGTAGTGGAGGCGGCGGAGCCGATCACCCCCCCACACGCAGCACCGCCTTCCCCGGATAGCGGCGGTCCATCAGCCGCCCGGCGATCTCCGCGATCTCCGTCCACGGCGCCTCCACCTCGATGTGCGGGCGCAGGGCGCCGGCGGACACCATCCGCACAAGCCGCGCCAGCCCGATCGACGCCGGCTCGCGCCGCAGCTCGGTGGCGAGGACCAGCCCGTACAAGGTCACCGCGCCGGTCCCGAAAAAGCGGCCGACGTGGAACGTCGCCTCGGGGCCGGAGGAGGCGCCGAACACGACGCAGGTGCCCCCGGAGGCGAGCATGGCCATGACGGCGCCGAGGGTGCGGCCTCCGACCGACTCGACCACGAGGTGGTACGGGGCGAACTCAGATGCCGGCGAGGCATCGTCGCTGACCACGACGTGGTCGGCCCCCGCCCCCCGGACCATCGCCTCGTGCGCCGCCTGGCGAACGACCGCCATCACGCGTGCGCCCGCGAGGCGCGCCAGCTGGCAGGCGAAGTGTCCGACGCCGCCGGAGGCTCCGGTGACGAGCGCGGTGCGCCCGACCATCCCTCCCCCTCGGTCGACGGCGTGCATGGCGGTCAGGCCGGCGACCGGGAGCGTCGCCGCCTGCGCAAACGAGACCGCCGGGGGCACCTCGGCGAGGGCATCGGTCCCGACCGCCACCAGTTCGGCCCAGGCGCCGCCCGCGCGAAATCCCACGACACGCGCGCCCTGTCGCGGGCC
>DATEHM010000151.1:0-15653 GCA_035279545.1 bacterium
AACGTAGAAGACCGGTCCCGGCGAGTCGAGCACAATCGCCAGAGCAATACACGGCAGGAGGGGAAGGAGGCACGCCAACCCCACGGTCGCCAGGGCGATATCCATGATGCGCTTGGCGATCTGCCAGAGGGTACTGGTGACCCTCGGATAGACGGGGATGGACGCGTACCACTTCTCGCCGACGTGCTCCACGGGAACCCGGCCGGTCAGTTGTTCATAGATCACCGGCATCGGGACCATCTCCACGCCGCGCTCGACGCAGCCCATCAGGATGTGGAGAAGATCGGCATCGACCTCCCCGGGTATCGCCAAGATCAAGGTCGACACGTGGTGTGCGGCGATCAAATCCGCGATCGCCTGACTGCTCCCGAGCACGGACAGGCCGGCCGCCCCGACGCCCCCGTCCGGGGGGCTCTCCCCGCCGACGGCCATGAGGGTTCCCGCCTTTCTCGGATCATCATCGACGAACCCCACGATGTGATATCCGACGCGATCGATGCTCGCCAGCGCCTGGGCGATCGCGCGCCCCGCCCATCCCGCGCCGATGATAAGGGTCCGCCGCTCGTACAACGGCATGGGAATCGCCCAGCTGTAGATCCCGCGGCCGAGGAGCAGCCCGGCGATCAGGAAGCACGGAAAGCTCGCCAGGGTCCACCGGGACGTGGGGAGCGGCGGGGTGATATACGGAATCACCAAGTAGATCACGGCGGCGAGCACCGCCGCCTTGATCACCCCCGGCGCGCTGGCCGCAAACCGCCCGGCGACGCGGAGTTCATACACGTCGAAGGCGTGGCCGGTGACCAACCACAGACCGCTGAGAATGAGAAACCAGTAGGGGTGGCGAGTCACCAGCATCGGGTCCACCGTGGGGTGCGGCCGAAACCCCAGCGCCAGGATCAACGCGCTGTTCACCGCCGCCAGATCGATGCCGGTGAGCAGGATTCGTCGCTCGGAGAAATCGAGCGGCATCCGGAATGCACGCCCCACGCTTATCGGGCGCGGAAGAACGAGGCTCCCCTTGGCGTCGCGGTCAGGCATTGGCATGACCGGTGCGCCCCGTCACGATCGCAGCACCGTCTCGGAGACCCTTCCCCCCTTGACGAGCTGCTCATGGATCCACCGGTAGGTCTTCGCCAGGCCCTCTTCCAAGGTGACGCGCGGCTCCCAGTTCAATACGCGGCGGAGTTTCGTGTTGTCGCTGTTTCGCCCCCGGACCCCCTGCGGCTTCGTCAGATCGTACCGCTTGGCGATGTGCTTGCCCGCGATGCCGGCGACGATGTCGACAAGCTCGTTGATGGTCACCATCCGGTCCGACCCCAAATTGATCGGCTCGTGCTCATCCGTCTGCGTGAGGCGGTAGATCCCCTCGACGCAATCGTCGATGTAGCAGTAGGATCGGGTTTGCTGGCCATCCCCCCACACCTCAATCTCGCCACCATCCGGGGCGAGGGCGATCTTGCGGCAGATCGCGGCGGGCGATTTCTCCCGGCCGCCGTCGTAGGTGCCGAGCGGGCCGTAGATGTTGTGAAACCGGACGACGTACGTGTTCAGTCCATAGTCCTCATGGTAGTGCCTGCACATCCGCTCGGTAAAGAGCTTCTCCCAGCCGTACCCATCCTCGGCATCGGCGGGATAGGCGTCCTCCTCCTTGAGGGGGGGCACATCGGTGACGTTTTGCCGATACCCCGGGTACACGCACGCGGAGGAGGTAAACAGGAACTTCCGGAGGCCATTGACCCTCGCCGCTTCGAGCATATGCGTGTTGATCAAGACGCTGTCACGCATGATCTCCGCCTTGTACTCGGTGATGAACCCGATCCCGCCCATGTTCGCCGCCAGGTTGTAGCCCTCGTCGATCCCGCGGGTCGCCTGAAGACAGTCCGCCCACCGCCTCAGGTCGAGCACCTCAAACTCGTCGGCGGCCGTCGGTTCGTACTCCGGGCGTTTGACGTCCACCCCCCGCACCCAATGCCCCCGCCGTTTGAGAGCCCTCACCAAATGGTGTCCGATAAACCCTCCGGCGCCCGTGACCACGACGTTCGTCTTCACTCCTGGTCCCTCCCCCGTTTCGCCTTACCCCTGCCCTGCGTCGTGCGCATCGGCGCGAGGCTCCCCACCCCCTCGGGGGCAGCGCCTACCGGCCGATGCCCACGTAGTGAAACCCCGCCGCCCGCGCCGCCTGCGGGTCGAGGATGTTGCGCCCATCGATCAGCACCGGGCGGTGCATCAGCGACCGCAGGCGGGGAAGATCGAGTGTCCGAAACTCCTTCCACTCGGTGAGCACCACCACCGCATCGCTCCCGCGGGCCGCCTCATAGGGATCGGGGAAGCACGCGACGTAGGGCAGAATCTGCCGGGCGTTGGCCTCCGCCGCGGGGTCGTACGCCCGCAGCACCGCCCCTTCCCGGCGAAGCGCCTCCAGGATGGAGACGGAGGGGGCGCCGCGCATGTCGTCCGTGTTCGGCTTGAATGCCAAGCCGAGGACCGTGATGGTCCGGTTCGCGATCACCCACAGCGCGTCCTTAAGCAAGCGGAGCACCACGTCCCGCTGCCCGTCGTTCACGCGGGCAACCTCCTCAAGCAACCGGAATTCGTAGCCGGCCTCCCGCGCCAATTGCACGAACGCGGCGACGTCCTTTGGAAAACAGGACCCCCCGTATCCCACCCCGGCGTCGAGGTAGGCCCGGCCGATCCGCGCGTCGTACCCCATCCCGTCCGCGACCTGGCGCACATCGGCCCCCACGCGCGCGCACACATTCGCCACGGCGTTGATGTACGAAATCTTCAGGGCGAGAAAGGCGTTGCTGGCGTGCTTGATCAATTCGGCGGTGTTCAGATCGGTGACCACGACCGGGCAGTCAAACGGCTCGTACAGTTCCCGCAGCAGGCGTTCGCTCCGCTCGCTTTCCACCCCCAACACGATCCGGTCGGGGTGCAGAAAATCATGCACGGCTGAGCCTTCCCGAAGGAACTCCGGGTTGCAGGCGACGTCGAACGGGACCGCCCCCCGAGTGAGCAGGTGGATTTGATCCCGAATTCGAGCGCCGGTCCGGGCGGGCACGGTGCTTTTCTCCACGATCAGCCGATATTCGGTGAGCGCGGGGGCGATGGTCTCGGCGACCGCGGCCACCGCCGAGAGATCCGCCTCGCCCGCCTCGCGCGACGGGGTGCCCACGGTGATGAAGATCACTTCCGACCGCCGGACGGCATCCGCCGTGTCGGTGGTAAAGGCGATCCGCCCGGATCGGAGGACGCGCTTCAGCACGTCCTCCAGCCCCGGCTCAAAAAACGGCACGTGCCCCGCTTGCAGCAACTTGAGCCGGCCGGCATCCTGGTCGACGGCGATGACGGTATGCCCGAGATCGGCGAAGCAGGCCGATGTGACTAAGCCCACGTAGCCGGTGCCGATCACGCTCAGATTCATCGAACGTCGCTGGCTCACCAGACGGCTCCCGACTAACGGTACCTCGACTGTCCGGCGGGCGCCGGGGAGTGATCGGGGAGCGGGCTCGCCGCGGACGGCACCACCAGCCTATCATCCGGCCGATCCCCCTGGCAATTCCCGTCGCCGTCGTCGCTGCCGGATGGGAGCGGCACGACCAACAGGGCGATGATCAGCCAGAACCCCATCAGCGTGGAAATGGACAGCAGCGTGTTGTCGCCGAACTGATCGATCAGGAGCCCGATCCACATGGCGGTGGCGAGCGGCCGATACGGATCCCGCAGCCGGCGCCCCGTCCGCGCCGCTGCGCGGAAGACCGTCAGAATGACCCACAGCACGCTCAGGAACCCGAGGGCACCCATCTCCACCGCATAGTTGAGCCAGAGGTTGTGCGCGGACCACTTCACTTCCTCGCCGGGAGGTTTGAGCTGGTTGAACAGGACCAGGAATGTGCCGGGCCCCGTCCCCAGCCACGGGTGCCCCCGAAAGATCTGGAGCGAGATTTGCCAGATGCGCAGCCGGTCGCCGGTCAGATCTCCAAACAGGTGCTGCGTGCGCGCGGCAATCGCCGGGACCACCATCCCCGCCAGGCCGAGCCCGATCGCCAGCGCGACCGTTGCCGCGAGCAGCGCGGCCGCCATGCGGCGGGGGCGGTCTCGGAATTCGCGCCACGTCAGGTAGGCCGTGGCCGCCATCCATCCGATCAAAGACGACCGCGATTCGGTGGCCAGGAGGCCGGCCAGCGCCACGAGACCGCACGCCATCCAGCCCAACCGCTCCCGCCCCCGGGCCCGGTAGGCGAGGCCGAGCGCCACCACGCTGCCCAAGAACAGCGTTGTGCCGAGCCCATTGGGGCCGAGCCCGATCCTCTCCGGGGGGATCTGCGCCCGGTGGTCGGTTGCGGCGGCGGCCGCGACCATCCCGACGAGGGCCGCCGGGACGGCGCCGAGCGCCCATACCTTCAGGAGGAGCGTCCTTGAACGGGGGTCGTGGTAGACCAGCCAGGTAAACGACCCGAAGACGACCACCGCCGGGATGATGGTGAGGATCACCGGCCTCAGGGTGAGCGACGGATACGCGGAGGCGGACGCGGAAATCACCAAGATGACGCCGAACAGGGACAGGGGCAGGTCGAGCGGGGTGGCGTGCCACAGCGGTGGACGGCACCGCACCAGCCGCCACAGGGCGCCCCCGAGCAGGAGCGGAAATCCGATCGTGGCGTGGCCGGCCGAGTACAGCGCCATCGTGACCATTGCCACCCAACGCGTATACGTCAGTTGAGGGTCCCGCGCCCTCACGCAGGGGCCCTCCGGGCGTCCGAGCGGATCCGCGCCTTCACCTCGCGGACCAGGGCGGCGACGAGCTCGTACCGGCCAAACGACGGCATGAAGTAGGCGCCGTCGATCCGCCCCAGCAGCGCCTCCAGCAACTCCCGGGCGACCCGGAGCCCTTCGTCTCGTCCGGCGCTGCCGGCCGCCTCCATCCGGTCGCGCACCCACTGCGGGATGGTGATGCCGGGCACCTCGTTGTGCAGGAACTCGGCGTGGCGAGAGCTCTGCAGCGGAAGCACGCCGACCAGCACGGGCACGGGGAGCTTTCCGACCCGCCGTTCGAACAGGTCGAGCGTCTCCGGCTCGTACACCGGTTGGGTCATGAAAAAGTCGGCCCCGGCCTCCAGCTTGCGCTCCAGTTTCGGCAGTTCCCGCTCCAGGGTGTCGGGATTCATGTCCAGGGCGCACCCGGCGAGAAACCGCGCCGGCCGACCGATGGATTTTCCGGAGAGGTCGAGCCCCTCGTTGAACCGCTTGATGATCCGCACCAATCCCGGGCTGTCCACGTCGAAGACCGCCGTCACGTTCGGGTAGTCCCCCCTGGGGGGTTCGCCCGTCAGGGCCAGGATGTTGCGGACGCCGAGGGCGTGGGCCCCGATCAGGTCGGCCTGCAGCCCCATCAGATTCCGATCCCGGGTCGTGAAGTGGATGATCGTCTCGATGCCGACCCGCTGCTGGATCAGGTAGCACATCGCCAGGGCGCCCATCCGGATCCGGCCGATCGGGCTGTCGCCGACGTCGATGACGTCCGCCCCCGCCTCCTTGAGCAGGCGGGCCCCGTCCAGGTCCTTGGTCGCATCCAGCCCCTTGGGAGGGTCGACCTCCACGCTGATGACAAACGACCGCCCCAGTTTCTGGGCAAGCTGCGTCGGCTGATCGCCCGAAAGCGAGATCTCCTCCGGCCGGTCCGGGACCGCCGTCACCGTCGGCCGCACGGGCAGCGGGCGGAGATCGGCGATCGCCCGCCCGATCGCCGAAATATGCGCCGGGGTGGTCCCGCAACACCCCCCGATGACTACGGCTCCGGCCTGGACCATCTTGCGGGCGTAGATCGCCATATGCTCCGGCGAAGAGAGATAGAGATACCGCCCCTCCACCAGCGTGGGAAATCCCGCGTTGGGCTGGGCCGACAGCGGCGTGTGGGCCAGCGCGGCCATCTGCTGGATGACCTCGAGCATCGGCACGGGCCCCACGCTGCAGTTCGCGCCGATGACGGCGACGCCGGCCTGCTCCAGGGCTGTCACCACCTCCGCCGCCCCGTGCCCGTACTTCGTGCGGCCGTCCTCGGCGAAGCTGATCTGCGCAACCAACGGCAGATCGCAGGCGGCGCGGGCGGCGGAGACCGCCCCCAGCAGCTCCGCGAGGTCGGTGAAGGTCTCCAGGATCAGGACGTCGACGCCTCCCTCGACGAGGGCGCCGATCTGCGCGCGAAACGCCTCACGCGCCTCATCCGCGGTGATCCGGCCGAACGGCGCGACGGGCTTCCCCAGCGGCCCGATCGACCCGGCGATCCACACGGACTGCCCGATGATATCGCGGGCCTCCTTCGCGATCTTCGCGCCGTGCCAGTTCACGTCGCGGACGCGATCCGCCAGCCCGTGCACCGCCAGCTTCACCGGGTTGGCGCCGAAGGTGTTCGTCTCGATCATCTCGGCGCCGGCGCGGAGGTAGTCGAGGTGGACGTTGAGGACGCGCTCTCGATCGGTGAGGTTGAGCGCATCGAAGCAGCGGTCGAACTCAACCCCTCGCGCGTAGAGGAGCGTTCCCATGGCCCCATCGCACAGCAGGGGCCCGCGCGCCAGGCGCGCGTGAAACGCTTGGAATGGCGACTTCATGGCGCCAGCCGAAGCTCCGGGCCTCCACAGTCGTTGCATGGCTGGGCGAAGTCCCGCAGGCTGCTCAAGACGAACCCTTGCGGCGTCGACCGGAGCGATCGGATCTTGAACGCCACCGGCCAGGTGCGAAAATCGACGACGGGGTTCATCGACCGCTCCAGCCGGTCGACGACGGCGTAGGGCAACGGTAGCGAGTTCACAAACAGCGACTCGATGTGAAAGTAGATCTCCGGGTCCCCGGAGACTTGGAACAGACCTCGCATCCGCACGCGAACGGGGGCGCCGCTGAGCAGCATGGTCCCCGTGGCATCGATCAGGTCGCTGTCCTGCCGGAGCTTCACGTCCCGCACCGTCCCCTGCGCCTCCAGGAAGGCCTGGACGCTGGCCAGGTCGACCTTCCCGTACAGGCCGCTGTCCAGCACGCGCAGCACCTTGAGGGTGCCCTGACGAAGCTCGACCGGATCAAAACTCGCGCCCGTCAACCGGATCCACAGCTCGTCGACGCGCATCCCCCCCACGGCCGCCCGCTGGGCGTATACGCTCACCCGGGCGTACCCGCCCTCGTAGAGATCGGGCACCACATCCATGCGCATGACGGGCGGGTCCCCGAGCATCCGGTTGAAGATCGGCCGAAGCACCTCGACCGAGGCCAACGGCAGGGCCGCGCGGGCCGGCACCAACAGCCCGACCACCGCGGCAAGCGCGCCGATCGTCGCAACCACCTTGGGCATACGCATCAGCTTCTAGGTGCCGCAGAAGAGTCCTTTCCAGACGTCAGTAGGAGAGCCCCGGGCCGGAGAACGAGATGTTCTTCCCCGGGAAGACGTTCAGCCCGAACGTGACCATCAGGGCGTTGCCGCCCGGGTTCTGCGGGAACGATCGGTAGACCAGCCCCACCGTCACGCAATCACAGCGGACGTTGACCGCGTAATCGATCTCGGTCAGCTGCTGCGTCGTCAGGTTGTAATACGTAGAGACGTTGAACGCGATGTCCGGCGTGATGCTCATCGCCACGTTCAGCCCGGTGCTGGTTTGCCGGGCGAGGAAATCGTAGGTGAGGCTCACCCCAGCGGACTGCACGAAGCCCCCAAACGAATAGCTGTAGCTCAGCGACGTCGTGCTGCTCGGGCCGATCGCGTCGAACGAAAACGGCGTGGCCCCCGCCACCGCCACCCCGCTGTAGGACAGCGACGCGGAGGATCGGAGGTCGAGCGTATCGGAAAGCGCGGCGGATTCCTCGAAGATCGTGCGCTGCTGCCCGGTCCCGTAGGCGTCGAACCGCGCCTGGCCGCCGGCGCTGAAGTAGAGGCTCGGCGAGAGTCGGAACGTGTCGGTGCTGACGTTCAGGAGCCCCTCGGCCCGGCTGGTGCTGACGCCGGTGGCGAGTTCGTGATAATACCCGCCGTGCGCCTCGAATTGCACGGCGATCGGCGTCCCGGGGATCTGCGCCCGGTCGTATTCCAGGTCCAGCGAGTAGCGGTCGATGTTGACGAGGTTGCCGTTGATGTCGGTCGTGGGGTGCCGCCCCAGATCCAGGCTCCAGGTGTGATCGCCCGACCGATCGAACAGCAGATTCTCCGCGGTGAGCCCGGTGCCGGTGGCGAGCCGGACCCGGAAGTCGTCGTGCGCCTCGCCGACCGGGAACGAGTGCAGGTATTCCAGATACAGCCCATCCGGCGTGCTGAACCCGAAGGTGGGGCCGCCCCGCCTGCCGAGCGTGCTCGTGTACACGGGGAGCGTGATGATCCGGATGCCGGCGACGTAGATCGACGCGTCGTACGCGGTGATGTGGTCGTTCGGCACGATCACGATCTTCCGCGCGGCGATCTTGAAGATCGGGCGGCTGGGATCGCAGGGGGTGAGCGAGGCGTTCTGCGCGACATCCTGTTCCGGCGCGACGTCGATCACCTGGCCGGCAACGTGCCAGGGGGGATACGACCCTTCGATCTGCTCCATGTGGCCGACGTGGGTCCCGAAGTTGTACTTGAGGAGCGACCCCGTCGCCATGGTCCCGCTCGACTCGAGCATGATGTGCCCCGAGGCGGCCACGTCTTGCGTCTCCGTATTCGCTTCGACATGGTCCGCCGTCAGCACCGAGTCGCTTCCCTCTGCGCGAACGTGACCGTCCGCCGTCGCGACCTTGGTCAGGGAGTTGTACTCGATCCGGTCGGCGGTGATCGTCAGCTCGCCCGTCGGGGCGGGCGCCGCGGAAGACCGCGCGGGGACCGCGGGGTCCCGCGCCGACGCCGGGGATGTGGGGAAGCCCCAGGAGACGGCCACGATCACGCTGGCCCCGAACGCGATCCACCGCCGCACCGCCAGCGGGGTCCGATACAGCCTCCGCATCCCCCGGGCTACCAGCCGAGCGGGGCGGCCTCGGGATGCCGGCGGAGCGCCTGCTCCAGGACGGCTTTGATGCGCTCCAGCGCCTCGGGGGTCGTCCCTTCCGCGCGGACGACCAGCACGGGCTGGGTGTTGCTGGCGCGCACGAGCCCCCAGCCGTCGGGAAACAGCACCCGCACCCCGTCGATATCGATCACCTCGTAGCGCTCCTTGAACTCCCGGGTGAGCGCGGCCACCACCGACTGCTTACGCCCGTCGGGGCAGGCGACCCGCGTCTCCGGGGTGGCGTAGTATCGGGGGATCTCGCCGGCGATCGCCGAGAGCGGGCGGTCGGTGCGGGACAGGATCCGCAGCAGGCGGCCGGCGGCGTAGAGCGCATCGTCGAAGCCGTAGTACTCGTCGGCGAAGAACATATGGCCGGACATCTCGCCGGCAAACACCGCGCCGAGCTCCCGCATCTTGGCCTTGATCAGCGAGTGCCCGGTCTGGGTGAACTGCGGCCGGCCCCCCAGCCGGCGGATCTCATCGACGAGCGCCTGCGAGCACTTGACCTCCACGAGCGCGACCGCACCGGGATGCGCGGCGAGGACCTCCCGCCAGTACAGGACCATCAGCAGGTCTCCCCACAGGATCCCGCCCCGGTCGTCCACGACGCCGAGCCGGTCGCCGTCGCCGTCGAACCCCAGCCCCACATCCGCGCGGGACTCCCCCACGGCCCGAATGAGATCGCCGAGGTTGCGCGGATCCACCGGGTCGGGGTGGTGGTGCGGGAACGACGGGTCGGGGTCGCAGTACAGCGGCACGACCTCGACCTCCCAGGCACGCAGGATTTCGGGGGCGAACGCCCCCGCGGTGCCGTTTCCGCAGTCCGCCACCACCCCGAGGCGGCGGGGGCCGAGGTGGATCCGCTCGCGCAGCATCCCGGCGTAGGCGGAGAGGATCTCACGCTCCTCCGCGGTCCCGGAGCCCGTGTGGAATCGACCGGCCTCCGCGAGCCTCCGCACCTCCTGGATCTGCGGGCCGTAGAGGGTGCCCGCCCCACAGCACAGCTTGAACCCGTTGAACTCGGGGGGGTTGTGCGACGCCGTCACCATGATGCCGCCCTCGACGTCGAAGTGGCGGAGCGCGAAGTACAGCATCGGGGTGACCGCCAGCCCGATGGTGAGCACATCGCACCCGGTCGCCGTGAGCCCCCGGATCGCCGCCTCGTAGAGCAGGGAAGAGCTCACCCGATTGTCGTGGCCGATCGCCGCGCGCCGGACGCCGGCGGAGGCCAGGTAGGTGCCGAACGCCCGACCGATCGTCTCCGCGGCCTCGGCGTCGAGCTCGCGCCCAACGACGCCGCGGATGTCGTACTCGCGAAAGATCTCCGGCGGTGGTTGCATGCGCGCGTCCTCTCTCCCCGTCCCCGCTAGTGGGTGGTTCTCTGCGGCTCCACCTGCCCCTGCCGGAGAGATGATGTATAATAAGCACCATGGCGGAGATCCGACGGCTCGCCGGGTATCTCCGGCCGTACATGCTGCAGCTGGTCGGAGGCCTCGTCGCCGCGATCCTCGTCGCCGTGGCGTGGCTGTACGTGCCGCGGTACGTGGGGTACAAGATCGACGCCATCATCAAGACCCACGGCGACTTCACCGTCCTCAACGGCGCCGCGCTGGTCATCCTCGCCATCTACATCTTCCGAAGTATCTGCCTCTACATCCAGCTGTCGCTGCTCGCGTTCGTCGGCCACCGCCTCGTGGCGGACCTCCGCCTGGCGGCCTTCCGCCAGGTGCAGCGCTGGTCGCTCGACCGCTTCATTACCTGGCACAGCGGCGAGGTGATCTCCCGGACGATCCAGGACTCCCAGCTCGTCGAATCCCGGCTGCTCAACGGGTTGACCGATCTGCTGACGACGGGCCTCTTGGTCGTCGGCGTCGTCGTGGCCCTGTTCCTCATCCAGTGGCGCCTGGCGCTGCTCACCTTCGGCACGATCGGCGCGCTGATCGTGGCGGCGCGGGTCTTCGGACACGAGGTGCAGCAGGGTTCCACGCGGGCCCAGAGCCGCATCGCCGCGCTGACGGGCGTGATCAAGGAAGCGATTACGGGGGCGCGGATCATCCGCGCGTTCGTCCAGGAGAAGCGGGAGGAAGCCCGCTTCGGCTGGGAAAACGAGCGCACCTTCGAGGAGAACTACCGGATTCGGCGGCTGATCGCGCTGGAGATCTCGCTCGTCAGCATCCTCAACGCGCTGGGGTTGATCTTCGTCCTCTGGGCCGGGGTGAAGTACGTCTCGGCCGGCCAGATGACCCCCGGCGGCCTGGTGTCGTTCCTGGCCTATCTCGCCCTGGCGATGGACCCGGCGGGCAGCCTGCTCCGGTACTACTCCGAGTCGCGGCAGGCGATGGCGGGCGTCGTCCGGGTCTTCGAGCTGCTGGACGTCCCGGAAACGGTCATCCAGTCCCCCCACGCCGTGCGCCTGAAGCGGCTCCGCGGGCACGTCCGCTTCCACAACATCTCCCTCGCCTACGAGCCGGGCCGGTGGGCGCTGCGGAACATCACCCTGGACGTCCACCCGGGCGAGCACATCGCCATCGTCGGGCCGAGCGGGGCGGGCAAGAGCAGCCTGGTGAACCTCATTCCCCGTTTCTACGATCCCAGCGAGGGCACCGTCGAGGTCGACGACCACAACCTGCAGGGGGTGCAGACCGCCTCGCTCCGCCGGCAGATCGGGCTGGTACCGCAGGAGACCGTCCTCTTCGCCGGCACGGTCGCCGACAACATCGCCTACGGGCGGCCGGACGCGCCGCTGCAGGAGATCGAGGACGCGGCGCGGGTCGCCGCCGCCCACGACTTCATCTCCCACCTGCCCGACGGGTATCACACCCGCCTCGGCGAGGGCGGCATGCAGCTCTCGGGGGGGCAGCGGCAGCGGCTGGCGCTGGCGCGGGCGGTGCTGAACGATCCGGCGATCCTCATCCTGGACGAGGCCACCTCCGCGCTGGATGCGGAGTCGGAGGAGGCGATTCAGCAGGCGATGACGCGGCTCACCGAGCAGCGGACGACCTTCGTCATCGCCCACCGCCTCTCCACCGTACGCAGCGCGCACCGCATCGTGGTGCTCCTCGACGGCGCCGTGGCCGAGGTCGGGCGCCACGACGACCTCGCCGCCCGGGACGGGCCCTACAGCCGGCTGGTGCGGGCGCAACTCATCGAGGAGACCGACCGCACCCCCGCCGCCGCCCCATGACGGTCGAGATCAGCGTCGTCACCCCGACCCGCGACCGCGCGCCGGTCCTGGCCCGCTGCCTCGACACGCTCACCGGGCAGTCGCTCGACCCGGCGCGGTACGAGATCCTGATCGTCGACGACGGGTCGACCGACGACACCCCGGCGGTCGTCGAGGCGGCGCGGCGCGGTGCGGCCTGCGAGGTCCGGATGTTCCGGCTCGGGCGGCACGCCGGCATTCCCGCCGCCCGGAACCGGGCGATCCGTGAGGCCCAGGGAGAGCTCATCGTCTTCGTGGACAGCGACGAACTCGCCCCCTCGTCGTTCCTGGCCGCCCACCTGGACGGCCATCGGCGCGGTGGGCCCAACGTGATCTGCCGCGGCCCGGTGATCATCACGCACGCGCTCGACCGGCCGTTTGAGGCGCGGGGCGGGCTCTTGGACCTGTCCACCGCGTACTTCGACACGGACAACGCCTCGGTGCGGCGGAGCGATCTGCTGCGCGCCGGCCTGTTCGACGAGTCGTTCTCCCCCTACGGATGGGAAGGCCTCGACCTGGGGTTTCGCCTGCGGGCGCTCGGCCTGCGGCGGATCTTTCGGAGGAACGCGGCCTTGTACCACTACCACCCCGAGGTGTCGGCCCAGACGCTCGCCGCGCTCCTGGCCAAGGAAGAGGACCGCGCCTGGACGGCGCGCCGGTTCCTGGCGAAGCATCGCACGGTGGAGGCAAGGTTTGCGATCTCGTTCACCCCGATGCACTACGGCCTCAACGCGCTGCAGCGGGGGTTCGGCGCCCTCCACGCCGGCAACGTCGTGACGTGGATGGCACGGACGCGGCGGTGGGGGCTCCCCGGGCTCGGCCGCATCCTCCTAGCGGGCGTGCTGCGGGAGCGCTACTTCGCCCGCCTCCTGGACGGGGAGACGGCGGTCGGGACCTATGGACGCCAGCGTCATCATCCCGACGCGTAACAACCGCGAGGTGTTACGCGGGACGATCGCGGCGCAGCTCGGGCAGGCCTTCCCGCACGACCGGTACGAGATCGTGGTGGTCGACGACGGCTCCACCGACGGGACGGCGGAGATGGTCCGCGGGCTCCGCGGCCCGGCCCCGATCCGGTACATTGCCCAGCCGCCGCGGGGGCTGGCGGCCGCGCGCAACGCCGGCGCCCGGATCGCCCGCGGGCGGATCCTCGTGTTCGTCGACGCCGACTTCTGGGCGGCCCCCCGGCTCGTCGCCGCGCACCACGCGCACTACCCGCCGCAGGCCCGCCGCCTCTGGGTGCAGGGGGGCACGCGCACGCATCCCGAGGCGCTGGTCACCCCCTTCATGCGGGACCGGGTGCGGCTCGATCCGCCCGACCGCGGGTCGCACGCCCTCTCGCCGTTCCACGTCGTCGGCCGAAACTTCTCGATGCTGCGCGCCGACCTCGAGGCGCTCGGCGGGTTCGACGAGAACTTCACCGAGTATGGTTGGGAGGACCTCGACCTGGCGCTCCGCCTCCGCGCCCGGGGAGGCACCTTCCTCTACGACGGCCGGGCGTCGGGGTACCACTATCACGTCGAGACGCTGGACAGCGTCCGGCGAAAATTCGGCCAGGCCGGCGCGGGCGCGGTCTACCTCTGGCGGAAGCACCACCGGGACGTTCGGCTCGGCATCTTCTTGGAGATCGCCCCGCTGATGCTCCCGCTGAAGCGGCTCGTCTTTCAAAGCCCCCTCTTCACGCCGCTGATGCGCTGGCTGCTCCCCCGGGCCGAGGCCCGCCGGTGGTGGCCGCTCGCGTTTGCGGCCTACACGCACCTCACCTGGGAAGCCTACTACGAGGGGGTGTTCCGCGCGCTGCGCGAGCCCACACCGGGCGTGCGCGGAGCGCGCCGGTCCCGCGGCGCGCGGGCGACGTAGGCCATGGACTGTAGCGTCATCATCCCCACGTACAACAACCGCGAGGTCCTCCGCGAGGCCCTGGCCCGCCAGATCGGGCAGGACTTTCCGCGCGACCGCTACGAGATCGTGGTGGTGGACGATGGATCCACCGACGGGACCGCCGAGATGATCCGCGGCCTCCACAGTCCGGTCCCGATCCGGTATCTGGCCCAGGCCAACCGGGGCCGGGCCGCCGCCCGCAACGTCGGCGTCCGGGCGGCGTCGGGCCGGGTGCTGGTGTTCCTCGACTCCGACTTCTGGGCGGAGCCGACGCTCCTCGCCGAGCACGCGAAGCACTACCTGCCCTCGGCGGCGCGGCTGGGGGTTCAGGGGGCCAGCCGCACCCACCCCGATTCGCTGGTCACGCCGTTCATGCGGGCGCGGGAGGTCCGATTTGAGCTCCCTCCGCCCCGGCCGAACGACATCTCCCCGTTCCGCATCAGCACCCGAAACCTCTCCCTGCTGCGCGACGAGTTCGTGGCCGCCGGCGGCTTCGACGAGGGGTTCGGCGGGTACGGGTGGGAGGACATCGAGCTCGCCTGGCGCCTGCGCGCGCGGGGGGTGACGTTTCGGTACGAACCGCGGGCGACCGGGGACCACTACCAGGTCCAGGACCTCGCGGGGCTGCGGCGGAAGCTGCGCCAGGGCGGGCGGAGCGCGGTGTACTTCTGGCAGAAGCACGGCCGGCCGTTTCGGTTGGGGATGCTGCTCGAGATCGCCCCCATCCTGCTGCCGATCAAGTGGCTGGTCTACCGGACCCCGCTGGTCACCACCCCGATCCGCTGGCTGCTCCCCCGGGCGGAGCGGCGGCGGTGGCACTGGATCCTCAGCGAGTGCACGAACCACATGGTCTGGGAGGCCTACTACGAGGGGGTCTTCCGAGCCCTGGCCGGGGATGGGGGAAGCCTCTCCGAGGCGGGCCGGGGGGACGGCAGCCCGGCGGAGACGACGTAGCGCGGTCCGATCCGCCCTGTCGCCGCGCAGCGAAGCGCGGCGGGCTTCTCGAGCACGAGCGTCCCCACCCGCTGCGCCACCGGCTGGAGCGGGGGCAACGGCCACGGGAGCGCCGCCAGCTCTTCCCGGGTGATGACGAGGAACACCCGGCCGGGCGCGCAGAGGTCGCCTCGCAGCTCGCCCGGCATCTCGGCCCACTCGACGCGGTGCCGCGTGTAGTAGATCAGCGAGGTCGCCGTGTTCATTCGGTACCCCACGATGCGATCGCCGGGGCGAATCTCCGCGTTGATCGCCGTCGCCAGCGGCCTGATCGGCTTCTGCGCCTCCGCCAACGGAAGCACCCAGGTGAGCAACGCGACCCACGTCGCCGCCATCGTCGCGCACACGAGCGCGAACGCCGCCCCGCTCCTGCCGCGCCGTGCGGCGAGGAAGGCGACGGCCAGCCCGCCCACGAGCGTCCCGGCGGTCAGGAGCAGCACGCCGCCGGCCGCGTGCAGCGGCCCTGGGTACAGGGCGGCCAGGGCCGTCCAGAGCGCGCCCAGCAACGCCGCAACGACCCCGAGCAGCCAGCCGAGCGCGCGCGTCACGCGGGGATCCGCGCCGCCCCGCTCCAGGATCGG
>DATEHM010000152.1:0-15990 GCA_035279545.1 bacterium
ACAATCCAGAATGACCGACCGGCGTGCGGCAACGGGCCCAGGCCCTTCCACAAATCTCTCCGCCGGCGCCTCAAGCCGATCGCGGCGTCTCCGCAATGGCGTTTCCCCTCCGCGCACGCCATCTCCCTCTGCGGCGAGATCTTCCTGCGAGATTCTCCCAACCCGCGGACAATCATGCCGGGAAGTGGCGAGCGAGAATTTTTCATCCGCAAGAGCAGCGCGCCGATGCGGCGAATTTCGGTAATCATAGGGATAAGTGGTCGACTGCGAGTCGCGGAAACGATTCTGGAACCCGGAGGTCGCGATGCGACACACTCTTGCGGCAATTATGCTCGTCCTGGCCGTCGCGGTACCCGCGGGCGCGCCGACGATGGCCCTTCCATAGAAACTCGCCGCGGACTCGGTCCCGGCGCCTTGGTATACTTCGGGCGCCGTGGCGGGCCGGATCGGCGGGGTACCCGTCATCGGAAGCTTCCAGGACACCTCACAAGGCGCCCTTCGCCTTCGGCAGTTACGCCTGTGCCCACCGCATCTGCAGCTTTACGGGGGTCATCGCGGGTTTCCGCGTGAGCCGAATCCCGCTCCCCCTCAACATCCGCGGCGCGGGCGCATGATCTTGGGAGCGCTTCCCACCCGCCGCGCATGGATCTCCGCGGTGGCCACCTGGGCAAAACAGCACCTGACCCGTGACCAGCGAGACACGATCATCGCGGAGGTTGAGAAGGCCGCCGGAACGTAGCGGCGCGGGTTAACTCGAACGGGCCGCACCTTCGATGTGCACGCGCATGCCTGGATGATGTGACGAGAGGCCGCCGGATCCGATCACCCCGGCGTCCCCTGAGAAGGATCGGTCCCGGGCGCACTTGCCGGCGTCGGTTCGTCGGGAATGGAGGCCCCGGCAGGGTCTCCTTGGTCCGCGGTAACCTTTCGCGCGTGCTTGCGGGCCAACTTGGCCTCCCGCTTTGCCTTCCGCTTAAGCTCTTTCGTGCGCTTGAGACTTGAATAGTTCGGGCGGGCCATTGGGCACGCTCCCTTGACCTCGAGTGGCTTCAGTATATCATGCAAACGGCCAGCCGGTGACCGCGTGGCCAGCCGATTCGACAGCCCAAGCGAGGAATGTTACACTTGAGTCGTGTCCCGCTTCACTTGGCCGTCTCGAGGCAGACCGTAGCCCCATTGACGCCAAACTAAACGCACGGGCAGGAGATAGCCGATGACGGGCTTCACGAATCGTAGCCGGGCCGGGTTAGCCGGACGGAGCCGGCCCTAGGCCGCGTGCGGACGCGAGGCCCGAATGGGCCGGATCCAGAATGGCGGGAGCGAACCCTTCGCATCCGGGCCGCTGCCCGCAAAGGCAAGACGCCGGCCGAAATCGCCGAGGTGCAGGGACTTCCCATCGCCACGGTCGGACGAATGCTCGCCCGAGTGGACCATCCTCGTTTGTCCGATCCCGCAGATCTCCTAAAAAGTCACCGGGAAGGACCGGGAATGGCTCCTGCCGATGTCCAAATGTATTGGCTCGGATTCCTCACGGCGGCGGGCCACATTTGGGGGCAGGGTTCTTCGCTCACCCTCGTGGTGACGCTTGGGGAGGAGTCGCGGGACTCGATCGCAACTTTGATCGCCGATCTCGCCACCGATCATGTGCGCTACGAATTTTGCCGCAGCAACATCCTCGGCTGGCAAGTCTATCTGCGCGACGAGGCACTGTGCAAAGCCCTGTTTCCTTGGGGTGTGCCCTCGGCCCTCCAGGGCGACGACCCCGCGTTGCTCGAGGACCTGCCCAAGGAGTTGGCCGGCCCATTCATTCGCGGATACGCGGATGGGAGCCGGAAACCACCGCACTCGCCCAATGGGCGGAAGGACGATCGGTGTGCGTGGTACGGTAGGCCGGAGATCCTGGTGGGGATCAATTCGATGATCCGGCGGCTGTGGGGAATCTCGAGCGTCGTCGCGGAGAAACCGGGAGGGGCCGAGTTGCGGTTTTCGACCCCCGCGGCCTGTCGGGCCATCCAAGCCCTGTTGGATGCCTATCCCTCCCGCGCCCCGTCGGGGGCTCCGTAGAGCCAGGAATCCTTTGCGTTTTTCCCCCTGATATGCCATACTAGACTCGCATCAGCAGGCTGAAAAGTCGGTTGGTAGCACGGATCATGACGAGGTGCGGCATGGCAGTAGGAACGGTTAAGTGGTTCAACTCGGAGAAGGGTTACGGCTTCATCACCCCCGACTCCGGCACCAAGGATCTCTTTGTGCATTACAGCGCGATTCAGGGCGACGGGTACAAGTCGCTGAACGAGGGCCAGAAGGTCGAGTACGAAGAGACCGCGGGACAGAAGGGGCCACAAGCCTCCAATGTCCGGGTTCTCGGGTAGATCGAGAGGATCCCGGAGATCGCCTGGGGACACGGAACCTACGCTCGCAAGTGTTGACGCTCTAATAGCGCAAACAGCCGACGCAAGGTCTGGCCGGGAAGGGGGTGGGTACGAATCCACCCCCTCTTCCTCATGAGCGGCTGATTCCCGGTTGAACCGCGACAAGGGAGGCATTCAGATGCGCCGCGAACCATGCAAGGGGTGTGGTCGGCCCAGGCCACCGCTTGCTATTGAACAAGGTGATGATTTTTGTTCCACCGAGTGTGCTCGGCGGCACTACGGCACTTCGCTGGCCGAGCGGCACAGTGCCATCTCCTGGCGCAGGGACGCACGAGGGAGGATTGCGACCGGACCCCGGACCGCGCTCTCCGGACGGCCGCGCGGGCGGATGGCATAACCGATTTGCCCGCGGGCATCCGACCTCGGTGCCCGCGGGCCCGCGTTACCTAACTACCTCGATGCGGTTGGCTTCGATCTCGTTGCCGAAGGTATAGCCGGCCACCCGCTTGACCTTCTCGAACGTCCCGGTCACCTGGATCTTATCCCCGTTCGAGAGCCCCTGATGGTTCCAGGCAAACACCGACACCGATGCCGCTCCATCCGAGAGGCGAAATGTCGTGTACGGGTTGCCCGCTTTGGACATTCGCTCTTGGTAGTCGGTCACGGTCCCCGCAACGGTTACGATCTTCCCGTCAAATTGCTCTGGGTCTTGGATCAGCGCCTGGACGCTGAGGGACGGGTCCGCCCGTGCGACGGTGACGATCAGAAGCAGCAGCGCCACGGGGAGGAGCCTGCCCTTGAGGTGTCGGTTCATGGCATCCACCTTTGCCACACAGCGGCTCGTCTGGAATGGCGCTCGTTACCCGTGTGACTGCCCTCAACACCTGGGCTCTAGACGGCGGATTTGGGGAAGATTGTCGCAAGGAAGATGCATGGGCAGTTTCCAGCCCGCTGCGGCCATGCGATCGATCGCCCGCGACATTGGCGGGCCGGGGTCCGGAAGCACGACCGACGATCGCGATTGACCATCTTCCATCCGCCCTCACTGGACGGATGGGTATGCGCGCGCCGTCACCGAGCCGAAAAGATCGCTTGCTGCCCTCAGGCGGATGGGGGCGGGCGTGGGGCGCGGCGTGCTCGTCGAGGCGGTTCGCAGAACCCGCGGAGGCCGGGGCCCGCGATCGGCCGGAAATAGAAAACGTCCCCCGCCGCAACTGGATGGCGGGGGACGTCATTCAGACGGCCGTCTTATTGCGACTCTTCCTGGCTCACAACCCGTACGGCGTCGTCCTGCGAGATCCACATGCCGGTCTGCTGAAACGTCAGGTACCGCAGGAAGCCGGCCAGCGACATGCCATTCGTCTCAGGGGTGTACGGTCGAAGACCCGTCACGTCCGGCCACCGCCCGCCCGTGGGATGCGGCACCATCGGCCCGACGAAATAGCTCGGCACTCGCGCGGGGGCCGCCGGCGCCTGTGGTGCCTGGCCGGGCCCCGACTGGCTCGGCTGCGGGGCCGGTTGGGATGGTTGAGCAGGTGGAGGCGTAGGCGGGGTCTGGGCCAGAACGCCGGATGCGGACGCTGCGAAGAGCAGGACGACGGTCACACCAGACATCAACGATTTTCTCATCGCGGCCCTCCTAAAGTTCTTGCTCATTCGTATTGTATCACGGCAGCCAAGGGAAACATGCCCCGCGCGCAGGCGGGATAGACCTCCGATACCCCGCCCGCACGTGCCGGACGGAGGCGAGGCCGCGCGCGCCGAAGTGTCGCTTGCCGATCGTCAGGCGATGCGGTTAAGACCAAAGCGACCTCGTCCAAGGAAGCCGTGGTATGATGCCTGTACGCCCGACAGCGTGGATCGAAACGCTCAAGGGTGCGCGCCTCTATTTTGAGGCACGTGGGGGCGGCGAGCCGCTGGTCCTACCGTGCGGGTACGGTTCATTCTCGGCAGCGGATGGGGAACTCGCACCTCATCACGCCCACCGTCGACTTCAGGCCGAGATGTAGCTAGACCGCCCAGATGAGCCGTGGGAAGGACCGGTTTGCGCATTGGGCCGGTTGCCCAAGGAGGGGACAGTGGTGGCTGAACGGCTGGAAGACGCGCACATCCAGCAGTTTCTCGCGACGAAGGACGTCGTTGTGCTCGCGACAGTTCAGGCGGACGGCTCCCCCCTTGCGGCGCCGATGTGGTTCCTGCACCGGCGAGATACCCTGACGATGATCAGCGAGGTTGACACGCAGAAGGTCAGGAATCTCCGGCGCGATCCGAGGGCTTGCGTGGTCGCGGATGGTGGGACCCGATCGAACAATCAAAGCGTCATCATCCTAGGTCGCGCGGAGTTCCTCACAGGTTCACCGGAACGGCAAGCGCTCGTCGAGGCGCTTCTCGAGAAGTATCACCCGGACCTCCGGCACCGGTGGGGAGGGGGCGTGATGCCGCCGGACCGGGTGATGTTCCGAATCGTCGCGCAGAAGGTGCGGAGCTGGGGGGTGTCCCCCTAACCACCCACGTGCTCATCCCTCCGCGCACGCCCCGCCCCCCGCATGCATGACATATTCTTCGACCTGCCTTTCTGGTGTGAAGCAACGCTCCCTACGTATGCTGCCGCGCCGCGACTCGCACGCGGACGGGTCCCTGAGGTCAAAAGACTTCCACGACATCACCGTACCGAAACGGTGACCTGGTCGCTCAATGCCCCCCTTACCACCGTCCGATCATTGTTGTAGAGACCGGCTTTCAAGGTGTGTTTGCCGCGTGTGAGCTGAACATCCGTAACATTCGATGCGGAGACCCCAGCGAGCTTGCCGTCCACGTACAGCCGCCAATGGCCTTCCCCCGCCTTCGCTGCGGTTCCCAAGGCCACCGGATTTTCTTTGAAGTCCCTAACCTTGACCCACACGATCAGATACGGGCTCACGGCGGAGTGGTTATGCGGGACGAGGATTTTGATCCCAGGCTGCCCTGAAGTCGGGACGTAGTGCATGGCACTTTTCGGAGGGATGGTCAGCGTGATCTCTGAGCCGGTCGCACCGGCCACCGGCGTATGGTCGTTGTTGCGCAACTCCACCTTCACGGTGTGCTTCCCTGCGGCAAGGAAGGGGCAGGTGTCATTCGGAACGGATACGACCTCGTTCGCCGAGAGCCCAGCGAGCTTCCCGTCAACATAAACTCGCCAATGTCCTTCACCGGGCTTGGCGGGTTTCCCAATCGCCGATGGATTGAGCATGAAGTCCTTCACCCTGACCTCGACGACCATCTGGGTGCCAGATACGGTGGCGTTGTTCCGCGGAGAGACGATCTGAATTGAGGCTCCGGCCTGGGCACCGGCTGGCGGAATGAGCAGCGCTGCGAGAGCGAGCACGACCGTGATTGTTACGGCGCGTTGCATTCGTCACCACCTCCTTCACAAGATGAGATACCCAGCATCACACCGCCACAGACATGAACGCAGCAGGCGCGGGAGAGCGCATCGACCTCGGAGTGGAGCACGCTTGGGGTCACCCCGGGAGCGCGCCGCTCAACCCACAGAGGTCTGCTCGAAGAGGCGCGATGCCGTCGACCCTACAGATCAGAGGCGCCCAAGAAACCTTGCGACACCAATTCGATCAAGACGCAGCCGTTCCCCGCCCACCAAGAGCAGCATGCGGTGCGGCCAGGTCAATGTTCCCTTTTCCGGGTTTCGGGCATAACAGACTTCGCAAGTTTGATCTGCCGGTTTAAGGGGAAAAACTTTAGGGTCTGGTGAAACGTTGAAGGCGACCCCGATCTCGGGATTTTGCTGCCCGCCACGGAGGGGACCTCATTCTAACCCGATCCCCGACACCACCCCATCATCGACGCGCGAGGTGATCCCAATGCTGCGACAACAGCCAGAAGAAGCGAAGATGCCGCCTCACACGCAGTGGCGGGTGCGATTCGAAGTCCGGCACGAATATCCGTCACCCTCAATTCCGGACGCCGTGGTGAACTTGCGTCAGGATCTAGGAGATCGCGTGATTGACATTCTCAGTGGGTTTGGGCTGCTTGCGATCCTCCTGCGCGTTGCCGCCCAATCGAAGGATGAAGCCGAGCTCTATGCGAGGAAAATTCTCCTCTCCCTCCTTCCGCACAGCGGCCTTGGATATTTTGCGATCACGCGGATCGAGAGCAGAAAAATGTAATACGCCCTTTGGCGGGGGCCACCCACCATTCAGATCCCGAGCCGTTCGGGATGGGCGAGGCGCGAGACAAGGCGCATCGGAAAATGGCCGCGGAGCCTGCAGGTATCCAGTGAATCAAATATTCCGCCCAGGCGAACGAGCAGCCCGGCAGACGTTCAATCAATCGTACGGCCGTGATACAATTTCAGCGAGCGCTCCCGCCACCAGCACTCCGCCGAGGATCAGGATCCCGATGAGAACGCGCCGCGTTGATCGCCTCCCCCATCGGGCTGAACCGTACAGCGCCGACACCGTCCGTTCACCGTGAGGCCTTCGAGAGTGCGTCCTGCGAGATCCGTTTGCTCAGCCCCAGGATGGCGACATTGACGGCGGCATTGGCGCTCTCCTGACCCTCAAGCGCGCCGATGGGAATGTGCGCCGTGTGTACGTACGTTCCGCGCGAAAAGGTCACGACAAGCATGTCGTGGTCGTCGACTTCGATGCCACCCACGCCAACATCATCCCGGCCGAGGGCGACGACAGCGTCCTCAACCGCGCCACGATACTTCCTGAGGTCCCTAGCAGCCATCGTCCATCTCCTCCTTCTCTCCGTCTGCTGCCGTTGATCCGATCCTCGAGCGGACGTACAGACCTCACTCTCTCGGGCATGGCACTGCCCCTTGGACCGCCTTTCTCAATCTATTGTATGTCTTCCCCGCGTCTCACCGTTTCAATCATGATGCGTGGAGAGAAACAGACACCACTCCCTTCAGCGAAGGCGCGCACGGAACACCGACCTCCCGGCATCCCGAGAGTTCTCCCCTTCCCCAGCCGTCGTCGGCGCTCTCGAGGATCGCCTCAGCGATCCACACGGCCAACAGGCAGTCAAGAACATCAATGAACCCCGACACTCGCTCCCGCTGAACTTCGCTCGGAGTGACGGGACCTGTCCACCAAGGCCCAGGGGCGGTGGTTTGCTGGAAAGGGATGTAATGTCGCATATGTCCGCTTCCTCACCCCCTGCACACATTCAGAACACGTGATGGCCTTGGGACTGGCCGCTATTGGGCTGCCTACCGTCTGATTTCTTCTCCGAACACAGGAGCTCTCGCCGTGTCGTCGGAAATCCACGAGAGCACGCTCATGACTCCCTTCCCCTCCGAAGTAACACCACCGCGTCGACGCAAAGTACCTGACAGAGATCTCCAATGCCGACCGATTCTTAAGCGAAGCGGATCCGGATCGCTGCGCTTTCTTCGAGCAACCTCCGTCCGCCCCTCGATTCCAGCCGGACGAAACGCGGGGTGGGTTCACAGTTCATTCGTCCGATGGCGCGCTTACCCCACACCTACGCTTCAAAATTTTCCCCGCACTCATCGATAGCAAACGTCACGCTCGAAACGGGGCGTGGTGCCCCGGTCCGTGATTCCTTGTATGGCAGCCGACCGTAGGGAGCAGTCCATGTTTCAACACGCCAGATTTGGGAAATGTCTAGATAGGCTATCTGGTTCGCACAACGAATCGGCATGCTGCGTTCCGCTGGAACACATATGTACCGGGCGCAGTATGCCGGCTCCCGTTCCCCGGGACACAAAGAGGTGGCCCGCCAGCACCGTTGGAGGCGGGAGATTGCCGCTCGCCCATGGCAGCAACCTGACCTCCGTGGCTACGCCGGAAGCGCCGATGCCCCCGAGACGGTTGGCCGGCCGACCGTGCGTCCGGCTTTGGCCGGATGAGCAATTGCGCGCTGGTGATGCCGGAGAGGCCACCGCCGACGGAAGGGACTGTCGGTCACCTCAACGGCCAAAAGACTTAAGCCGCTTCACCTCGTCTCCACCTGTCGCTCCCACCACCTCGGTCCGCTATGTCCGAAAGCTCATATGTCCGACTCTTGAGTGACTCGAGGCGAAAAAGGGACCGAGCGGCAGAGGAAGAAGGACTCACCATCCCGGACAAGAAGCCACGGTCCGATCCCGCCACCGCGTCTTCAAAGCCAACCCGAGGAGGCTCGGGGCCAGAAAAGTAGGAGGCTCCCACACAGTGGGGCTGCACGTCGCACCGCTACGAACCCATCGCGAGATCGGGACCTTTGTGGTCTTGGGGATCGTGTATTTTGCGGCCGCAAAACTCGGCCTGAAGCTCTCGTTCGTCCATCCCAGCGCCGCCCCCTTTTGGCCCCCAACGGGCATCGCGCTGGCCGCGATCCTCCTCTTCGGCGGCGGTGCCTGGCCGGGGATATTCGTCGGTGCGTTTCTTGCCAATTTGACTACAGACGGGACGCTGTGGACTTCACTAGGCATTGCGACAGGGAATACGCTGGAGGCATTGGTGGGGGGTTGGCTAGTCAATCGGTACGCGAACGGCCGCGGCGCCTTCAACCGTCCACAGGATATCTTCAAATTTGCCGCGTTGGCGGCCATTGTGAGTCCGGTGGTCAGCCCAACGATTGGCGTCAGCGGCCTCGCCCTTGGCGGCTTCGCCGGGTGGGCGGACTACTGGCCGATCTGGCGCATCTGGTGGCTCGGAGACGCTGCTGGAGCGCTGATCGCGGCGCCCCTCCTCCTCCTTTGGAGCAGCCCCCCCCACCCGCGCTGGGACGCCCGCCAATTGCTGGAGCGCGTCCTGTTTCTGTCGGCGCTCTTGGCGGTCAGCTGGATTGTGTTCAGCGGCATGTTCCCGTTTGTCTACCTGACCGTGCCATTCCTTATTTGGTCTGCGTGTCGGTTTCAACAGCGCGAAACCGCGACGGTCATTGCTCTCCTCGCCCTCATCGCCATCCGAGGAACGTCCATGGGGGTTGGGCCATTTATCGGGGCCACGCCCGATAAGTCCTTCCTGTTGCTGCAGGCCTTCATGGGCATTATGGTGTCGGTGGCGTTGCCCTTGGCCAGCGTCGTCGCCGAACGCCAACAGCGACAAGGCGCAGAAGCGCGCGGCCGGCGGGCCGCCGAACGCGCTGCCGACCGCATCGCCCGACTCCAAGCGGTGACCGCCGCCCTCTCCCAAGCCGCCACACCTGAGCAGATCGCCGAAGTCATCGTCGACCAAGGGGTCCGGGCGATGGAAGCACACGCCGGAGCATTCTACCAAACCACTGGCAGCGGAGATTCGATCGAGGTTGTCCGGGCAATGGGGTACCCCGAAAAAATCCCCGGGGCATGGCAGCGCCAGTCGGCAACGATCCCGGCGTGGGCCACAGATGCGGTGCGGACCAAGGCTCCGGTGTTCCTGTCAGACGAGGTATTACTTCGCCGACATCCTCGATCTTCCGCGGTCGGGCGCGCTTCCCCAGGCGCGGCACGAGCGGCGGTCCCTCTCATCGTCAGCATGCAACCGATCGGCGTTCTTGTGCTCAACTTTGCCAAGGCTCGCACCTTTGAGGGACCCGACAAAGAGCTAATCCTTGCGATCACGCGGCAGTGCGCCCAGGCGTTTGACCGAGCGCGTTTGTACGAAACGGAAAGGGTTGCACACCACCGCGCCGAGCTTGCCGCCGACCGAACCGCCCGCTTGCAAGCCGTCACCGCCGCCCTCGCCGAAGCGCTCACGCCAGCGCGGGTCGCGGAGGTCATCGTGGACCAAGGGGTCGCGGCGCTAGGGGCGCAGGCCGGCGCGATGTCCCTGCTGACCGAGGATGGAACCACGCTGGAGTTGGTCCGCGCCGTCGGCTATCCAGATGAATTCGTGGCACGTTGGCAACGAACCGGGCCGTCGACCAGAATCTCAGCGGTTGACGCGATACGAACGCGGGAGCCGGTATTTCTAGAGTCGCGGGATGCGTTGGCGACACGCTATTCAACCATCAGCCGGCCGTGGCCGATCTTGCCCGACCACGGAGCCCGGGCCATTCTCCCCCTCATCGGGGGGCAAAATGTCCTCGGCGTCCTATCGTTCCTCTTTCCAGAACCGAGGCCATTCCCTCCAGACGAGCGGGCGTTCATTCAGACGCTGGCCAGGCAATGCGCCCAAGCCCTTGAGCGAGCGCGGCTGCATGAACGCGACCACCACGTGGCGGAGACCCTCCAGCGCGCGTTCCTCCCGGCCGGGATCCCCGAACTGCCGGGGATCCGAATCGCCGCCGCCTATACTCCCGCAACCACAGAAGCACTGGGAGGCGATTGGTACGACGTGTTCCGGCTACCGGACGGCCGTGTGGCCTTATCGGTTGGGGATGTGGTTGGCCACGGCCTCACCGCCGCGACGGTTATGGGGCAGGTGCGCCAATCTATCCGGGCTGCGGCGCTGGAAGGCCACAGCCCCTTCAAGGTCCTCCAACAGGCCAGTAGCGTGCTTCGGCTCACCTACGAGATCGAAGGCATGGCAACCGCCGTGTTCGGCATCCTTGACCCTGCCTCGCTCATCTTCGCCTACTCAAGCGGAGGACATCCCCCGCCAGCGCTGGCGACGCCCGACGGACAAGTAACGACGCTGGAGTTGGGCGGCCTGCCGCTAGGAGTCCCGGACCCGAATACTCCGCCGGTAAGGGTGATCTCCATCCCTCCTGGCTCCATGTTGGTTCTGTACACGGATGGACTTATCGAATCAACGCACAACATTGAGGAAGGGCAGGCGGCACTCACGGCGGCCATCCACGCCGAACTGGAGACTCCTTCTGAGAACCCCGCCCGAGCGCTATTCGAACGCCTGATCCCTCACGGCCGCTCGCATGACGACGTTGCGATTCTAACCGTCTCGGTGGCTCCAGCTGCAACAGCGTTGTTCGACCTGACGGTACCGGCGATGCCCGCATCCGCGCGAGAAATCCGGCTGACCGTGAGGAGTCTTGCCAGCGGACTCCGACTCAGCCCTGGGCGGTCCGCTGACCTCGAAGTAGCGGTTGGGGAGGCGATGAACAACGCGATTGAACATGCCTACAGGGCGGGCCCAGGAATGATCCAAGCGCGAGCCCATCGCGACGGCGATACCCTCACGGTCGAAGTCCGAGATTACGGCCACTGGAGGTCTCCCAGGGACGAGGGGCGTGGCCATGGCCTCACACTGATGCGAGCCCTCGTCGACGGCATCGACATTGACGCAACTGCACGTGGGACGATCGTGCGGCTCATTTTGTCGCTCAGCGAGGCGACCAGGGCTACGCCAAATTCTTAACCGCGTTTGTGCCGAACCCCGGCGGCACATCCCAACCAGAAGGCATCGCGTCGATGGCCATACGCACGCCGGTCCTGGGGTGCTGTAAGGACGGTCACCAGCGGTGCGGGGGGGCGCGAGACACCGCCGCCCCGCTGGTGACCGTTTGCCGAGAGCTCGCTACCGGTTCATCACCTTCACATTGACATCGGTGGCGATGGGTACATCATTGACAACCTGATAGTCGACTCTGACGATCGCCCCCTGCTGCAGATCCATCAGCGATATTGTGGAATTCGTGGAATTTTGGGACGCCAGGGGGTTGCGTTGGGCAACGAGAACCCTGATCGGAACCCCGGTGATCGGCATCGCGTTAGTGTCACGCATCTGGGCTCTCACCACGCCCGCCCACGATACACCGGGTGCGATCTCGACAACTCCCAGACAACTCCCGGGGGTTCCGGACGCTCCCGTCGTCTGGTCCGAAACCTCTCCACATGGATATGTCTTCACGCTGGTCACCGCTCCCTCCACGGTCATGGTAGGCCCCGCAGGCGCCTGAGCCGCGGGCGTCTGCTCGGGTGACTGCTGCGGTGAGATTGGCGTCATCGGCGCCCGTTCCGGAGACGGCTGCTGCGCCGGAGAACTTGGCATGATGGGTGTCTGCTGCGGAGACGGTTGCGCAGGAACCTGCTGTACGGACGGTTGCTGCGCGGGGTCCTGGTACTGCGGGGTCTGAGCGTCCGTGATCGCGGGCCACAGGGCGAGCCCGGCCGTTAGGGACAGGGCGAGAAGATTGAGCCTCACGCGAGAACACCTCCCGAGTTTTAGGTTTCGCGCCCCCCTACTTTCTTACCCCGCCCGCAGCCACTTTCCACAGTGCTTGGCATCAGAAATCGCTGAACGGTTTCAACAGATTCGTCTTGGGTCTCCGTTGGTGGATCGTCTTCTTCGAACCCCCCGCCCCGGTTTGGCCTGAACAGGATGTTGGTATAATGCTATGGTAGGCAGTTCTCTTTCAGTCCAGTTGCCTCTGTTGGCAGAGGCCCGGAGGAGCGCATTGCAACCGCTCACGCACTGGATGGTGCCCCTTGGACTCGTCGCTTCGGGATTACTGGCCGGCCTCATCTCGGAACGCTTCGTCCTTCCAAGGCTGGAGCGGTATGCCAGCGATCGAGGATGGGCGGGTGAGGACCTCCTCATCACTTCGTTCCGCGGGGTCACCTTCGTCTGGTTCGTTGCGCTGGGCATCTATCTCGCACTCCTGATCGTCCCGCTGCATCTCACCGTTCTCAACTTCATCCACAAGCTGCTCTTGGTGGTGATCATTCCCTCTGTCACCGTTGTGCTCGCCCGGGTCGCCGGAGGGTTCGCGAACTTGTACAGCGGGAGTCTCTACCATCGGCGGGGAGGCTCCGCCCTGCCATCGCCATCCATCGTCACGAACCTCACGAAGCTCCTTGTCTTTCTCATCGGCAGCCTCATCATTCTCCAATCGCTCGGGATCGCCATCACTCCCGTCCTCACCGCCCTCGGCGTGGGCGGGCTCGCCGTAGCGCTTGCGTTGCAGGAAACTCTCTCAGATCTCTTTTCCGGGCTCTATATCATGGCTTCACGCCAGATCAAACCCGGCGAATACATCAGGCTGAACACCGGAGAAGAGGGCTATGTGGCAGATATCACCTGGCGGAGCACCAAGATTCGGGAAGGACCCAACAACATGATCATCGTCCCAAATTCCAAGCTAGCCGTGGCGAACATCACCAACTACTATCAACCGAACCGGGAAGTGGTGGTGACGATTCCGGCAAGCGTCAGTTACGAAAGCGATCTCAAAGAGGTGGAGCGGGTAACCCTCGAGGTGGCTGGCAGGATCATGAAGGAGACGCGAGGGGCCATCCCGGAGATCGAGCCATTGCTCCGCTATCACACCTTTGGGGAAACCAGCGTGAACTTCAGCGTGATCCTCCGCGCGCGGGAGGTGGGAGATCAATCTCTCGTCAAACACGAGTTCATCAAACAGTTGCACAAGCGATACCGACAAGAGGGCATTGGCTTCCGCACTCCGCCCGAATTCCACCTGACGACCGCAGATGTAGCTTCCTAAGGCAGCGCTACGTCTATTGTCTTCCGCCCCCATTCACTTTCCGTCCGTCTTCCGGCATGGCCGCACAACCGGCAATGTTGAAACGTACCACCCTCCAATCCCCCGGAACGTCTCCCTTGATGCCGGGACGACACGATTGCAGAGTAGGATCGGAGACTAAGGAGGTTAAGAGGGCAGCCCCTTCCGAGGCTCCCGGTCGCCCGAGGGACCCCCTCGGGCGACCGGCGCGTCTCTAAGGGCAACAAGGCGAGGTCATCGTCGGATTACAGGCCACGCTGCTGTTGAACGATCCGCGCAGCCTCGCCGTACGTGAGCCATTGATTGGTCTGCTGATGCGCCACATACCGGAGATAGCCGGGAAGAGACATGTAATCCGCCCCAGCACTGAACGGCTGAAGGTCTGTGACCTTGGGCAACTGCCCCACCGTGTCCGTGGAGGGCGTTTGCACAGCCGGCTGAGGCTGAGACGTTTGCGCTAACGCCACCCCTCCGGCGAGCATGGAGAACACCACCAGGGTGCAGCACGTCGCAACACACTTCCTCACCATCATCATCTTCCTCCCTTCACAGTGTCCACCGCCTCAGGCATGTCGGTCACCCGCGCCTGGCGTGGGTGTTATGGCGCCGGCGGTTATCAATTCCACCATCGACCCTGTAACTGCCAATTCCAGGATCCCCAGCAACAGGAAGAACATCGGAATCGCCTCCCTCGCCCTGCGTTACGATTTTTCCCACTGCGGAAGAGATCAAACACGAGGAAGCGAATGCACCATGACGGGGACACCCAGGTGCGATCACTTGGTTCGGGGAACCTTGCGAACGGTCACCGACTTAACCGTCAGGGCATCAGTCTTGTCCCCCGCCCCGTTGATCGCGAAATCCCATCCCCACGTGCTGCTGAAGTTTGCATCGGTCAACTTGACTGTGTATGTTGCCCACCCCGTCCCGGGGTCGATCCACTGCCACGGCGTAAACCTGTATCCGGTCATAGAGTCGTAGAGAAGATTGAATCCGATTTGGCGGGCGGCTCTGGCCCGATGGACCTCCACCGTGATGAGCAAATCCTCGTGGCCGTCGACAAAATAGGCGAACGAGTGGTCGACGTCCAGATACACGTACACCGCGTCTGTGGACTGGTCCGTCCTCACCGCAGAATCCCCATCCACGGTCACGGGAACGACGGCGCCCGAGCGAAGGGCACGAAGCCGCTGGTTATACAGCCCGCGCTCGTCGTCCACGGCCCCCAGAGTGACCGAGACGCCGTCGGCTCGCGCAAAGTCGTGCGCGGCATCGCGGAGGATTCGTGGGGACCCCTGCTGGGCGGTTTGCGCCGCTTCCGCGAGCACGGAAGGGGCAAGCCCCTGAACGAACACCGGCTCCGGACCAGCCAGGACTGTCGAGGCGCCTTCGCCGGATGACGGGATCGGCACAGGTCCGGCCGCGCCGACCCCTCTCAGTCCGCCCGCGGACGCTATCGCGATTCGTTGGACCCCGCTCGCCGACCACACCACCGCCGTCGGAGTACTCCCGTCGGTCATGATCAGCGCGTAGATCCCGGGACCGCGAGGAAGCCAGCCAACGAACCGCGCACCCGCCAGCATCCCATTGATCATCTCGCGGACGGGGGCCCACCTCGAGGACAGCTGGCGGCCCGACCAGAATTGCCTGACCGCTCCCCCCGCGATATCGACGGCGGCCATCTCGATCATCTGGTCGCCCACCGCCGCGTCGGGACCGCTGGCCGTGCCGCCGGCTCCCACCCACAGTTGGTGGCGTGGATCGGTCAGGATGCGATCGTGCATCGTGCCCAAGGCCTCGAGCACATCCTCAGGGGACCGTCCCTTCGGCCACACCGTCAGGACGTCGAAGTCATCGCCGGCTCGGGTGAGGAGTTGCTTCGTGTACGCGAGGTCCAACCCTGGGGGTGACGCCGCAACGATCAGCGCGTGCGGGTCGGCCTGACGCACCGCCAGGCGAGCGGCATGGAGCATGCCAAGGTAATCCACGATGGTCCCTCGAAAGACGGCAAAATCCAGGACCGGTTCGGGTTGCCAGGCCGCCACGCGACCGCGGTAGCGGGATGCCGCCGCAGCGATAAAGGCTTGCCAGCCCTTCAACTCCGGCGGCTGGTGCCGCCACACCTCCTCCGCCGCCTGGGGGGTCAGCGCGGCCCACTTCGGGGTATTCTCGATGACGACCACGAGGCGATCGTGAACGTCCACGCGCTTGACCGCCGCGTCGAGGCTGCCCCATGCGAACGTCCCGCGGGCGGGTTCGAGCA
>DATEHM010000153.1:0-28282 GCA_035279545.1 bacterium
AGATTACCAACGACCAAATGGCGACCATTCGCCTGAGGCCGGATACCTTCCACGGCGATTGGAACTATACCATTCAACCACACGCGCGATGAATTGTTTCAGTTATTTTCTCGCGAATCCTTAGGCCCGGCGGCAGATGAAGATGGCGATGGTCGAGGAGGTACAGCTCCGATGAGGCCACGGCGGAGCCCGTGTAGTTGGCGGGTCGGGTGTGATGGCGACGCATCGAACCCGGAAGGAGCCGAACTGGTGGGAGGGGGGTCGTCGAGACCGCCCCCCGCGGTCGAGGGGTTTCGCGCACCGACACAGCGCTCGCGATGCGGCCGACGGCCGGCGATGCAGCAGGAGGGGAGGCTTTTCGGATTTTCCCCGTCGATGGATGTGGAGGAAGGGATGGTTGTCGACCTTGCGGTACCCTACTAGGCGATCGGATTCGGAGGCATGCAGCTCGAGGATGCTGTGGGCGCAGGACGCGAGAGCGGATCAGGTTTGTTCAGGCATATCAAGCGACATTTCTTGAGGAGAGGAGGCAACCGATGCGCTACTCAGTGGGCGAGAAACTGTCACGGCGGGAGTTGTTGCGGAAGACCGCGAGGACGGGGACGGCACTCGGCTTGGCGTCGTTGGGAGGGGGTATCCTGTCCGCGGCGTCGCCGGCCCTCGCGCAGACACCGGTGGCAGGCGGGCGAAAGGTTCAGTTGACTGAGTTCATCTGGATCGGCGGCGGACAGGGGGTCGTTCCGCGGGAGGTCAAGACCTACTACGAAAAAGCCCACCCGAATGTGAGCATCGAACTGTACGAGGGCACCAATGCCATTACCTACCCGAAGATCATCGCCCAGAGGCAGGTCGATCCGAACAAGCCCCTGATCAACTTTGGGTTTTTCAACGTGGATGCGCAGACCAAGGGGGAGCGAGACGGTGTGTGGCTCAACCTCGATCCCAAGAAGATCCCCAACATCGCGGGCGTCTACCCCAACTATCGTCGGAAAGCGGACACGGGGGTCGGGTGGGGCCTCAGCGGAGTCGGGATTCTCTACAACAAGACGCTGGTCAAAGAGCCGCCCACGAGCTGGAACGACATCTTTGCTCCCCGATTCAAAGGGAAGGTGATGCTCTTCGACTACGCCTGGGGCTTCAACGGGCTGCTCGGAGTGGCGCATGCGAACGGCGGCGACGCCAAGCGCATCGACGACACATTCGATAAATTCAGCAAAGCTGCCCGAGATGGCCAGTTCCTGGCCATGTTTACGACCAACGAACAGGTCAAGGATGCGTTGGCGCGTGGTGAAGCCCTGATTGCCCCGTACTTCACGAGTTTCGCCATCACCTGGAACGAGGAAGCCCCGGGCGGCAACGGACCGTTCGCCTATACCGTTCCGAAAGAGGGGATGATCGCGTTCACGTATTACTTCAACATCATCAAAGGATCCACTCCGGATCAAGTCGACGCGGCCGCGCAAGTGATCAACACGTACCTGTCGAAACCGGTCATCGGGCGCTATTGCAACCTCACCGCCACGGTGCCGGCGGTCACCGGTGTCACGCTTGAGTCGAAACTTCAGCAGGAAGCCGTGTTCCAGCCAAGCGCAATCGAGCATGCGATCCAGCCGGATTGGGCCACGGTGAATGAACAAAACAACGCGTGGAAGCAGCGTTGGGACCGCGAGGTCAAGGCAAAGATGTGAGACGATGCCCGACGGGGTAGTCGGGGCCGCCATGGGGGCACGGGAGAGTGAGGAGCCGTCGCTCGGTCACGCCGTTGAGTTGCGGCACATCAGCAAGCGCTTCGGCAGAGTTGAGGCGGTCCGAGATGTTTCTCTCGACATCCGGGAGAATGAGTTCTTCTCGCTCCTCGGCCCCAGCGGGTGCGGCAAAACGACAATCCTGCGGATGATCAGCGGGTTCGAAAGACCCACCGCGGGGGAGATCTTCTTAAAGCGGCGCCGGGCGAACGATATTCCGCCCTATCGCCGTGATACGAACCTCATTTTTCAACACTTGGCTTTGTTTCCTCACCTGGACGTCTACGACAACATCGCGTTCGGCCTGCGGCTGAAAGGGCTTGACCGAGAACCGATCCGGCAGAAAGTGCACCGGATCCTCGACCTCGTCGACCTGGGAGGCTTCGGGTCACGCCGGGTCCACCAGCTCAGCGGCGGCCAGAAGCAGCGCGTGGCGATTGCCCGCGCCCTCGTCAACGAACCGGCGGTGCTCCTGCTTGACGAACCGCTGGGCGCGCTGGACCTCCGCCTTCGAGTGCAGATGCAGGTCGAACTCAAGGAGATCCAGCACCGCGTGGGCACGACCTTCATTTATGTGACCCACGATCAGTCCGAGGCCCTGACCATGTCCGATCGGATCGCCGTGATGCACGACGGAACCGTCGAGCAGGTCGGGACGGGCCGGGAGGTCTACGAACTGCCCCGGACGCGTTTCGTCGCCACGTTCCTCGGCGAGAGCAACCTCTTTGAGGGACGGGTGGCGGAGCGGACCCCGGATCACACCACGGTCTCCGCATCCGGGCAAACATTCGTCGCGCCTTCGAACACCGCCGCCGCGCCCGGCACGACCGTGTACGTGTGTGTCCGTCCGGAGCGGGTGCGCGTCGCCGCCGCCGCCGAGTCCCAGTCTGACCTCGACGCGTGCGAAAACAGGTATCCGGCAAGGGTGCGGGATATCACCTTCAAAGGCGCGTTCATCGAGTATCGGCTGCTGACCCACTTCGGCCAACCCATGATGGTCCAAGTACACTCCGACGGGCGCCGGCTCATGGAACGGGGCGAATCGATCATCGTCGCCTGGCGCAAGCATGACTGTGCGGTGCTGACGGCGTGAACCCCCGGGCCGTTTCAGAGCGGCCGGGAGGGCGTGCCCGGCAGCGCTGGGGGGACGCGCTTGTGGTGCCCGGGCTGATCGGCCCGGCGGTCCTCTTCATTCTGACGCTCCTGGTCACCGCCCTGCTGATCCTGCTGGTCAACAGCGCGTTTCACTTTACGGGGACACAGGTTCAACCCATTTTGACCTTTGAAGCCTATCGCCGGTTCTTCGGGGATCCGTTCTATGCGAATGTCGTCTGGCAGGAGATTCGGCTTGCCGTCGTCACCACGGGCATCTGCCTGCTGGTCGGGTATCCGACGGCATACGCCATCACCAAAATCCGCACCCCGGGGTGGGTCATCGTCGTCTACATCCTCATCTTCTCCCCGCTCTTGACCAGCGGCATCGTCCGCGCGTATGGTTGGCTGATTATTCTCTCCCGCGGTGGCCTCGTGAACTGGGCGCTCCAGCACCTGCATCTCGCGACCGCCCCGGTTCGTTTGATTTTCAACTTTACCGGGGTGACCATCGCGCTCGTGCACGTCCTGCTGCCGTTCACCGTATTCCCGATCCTCAGCGTCTTGCTGCGGATGGACCCGGCCCTGCGGGAGGCGGCCGCGGACTTGGGCGCCAACCGCGTCCGGACCTTTCTGCGCGTCACGTGGCCGCTCTCGTTTCCCGGGTTGTACGCGGCGGCCCAGTTGACGTTTGTGCTGGCGATGAATGCGTATGTCACCCCACAGCTCTTGGGCGGGGGCCGTGTCCAGGTGCTTCCTCTCCTCATTTATCAGAACATCTCGGATCTGAACTGGCCGCTGGCCGCGGTGGAGGCGATTGCCCTCATCGGGCTCGTCTGGGTGATTATCCTGGCCTCAAACCTCCTCTTCCGAAAATCTGTCGCGATCGCCGAAGGACGGAGCTGATGTCCGACCGCCGCGACGCCCTGACGGTGGGGCTCTGGGTCTTCCTGGGCATGGTGGGCGTCTACATGCTGGCTCCACTCGCCCTGGTGATCGTCGACTCCGTCAACCCCTCGACGTATGGAACGTTCCCTTTTGCGGGTGTCACCCTGCATTGGTACGTGAATGCGCTCTTTCAGGTACCGGAGTTCAGGAGCGGGCTCAGCAATTCGCTGGTGGTGGCGTTCGGCGCCGTCGTCTTATCCGTGATCCTGGGGACGTTGGCGGCGTACGGGCTGACGCGTTACCGATTCTATACCCGGGAGCTTACCCAGTCCTTCCTGCTGCTCCCGCTGATTGTGCCGGCGATCGTGTTCGGCGCGGCGTTGTTTCTCCTGTACATTCGGATCGGGCTCTACGGGACGCTCTCCGGTTTGATCCTGGGGCACGCGCTTTTGGGACTGCCGTTCGTCGTCTCGATCGTCGCGGCCAGCCTCCAGACGTTGGGGCGGGACTACGAGGAAGCCGCCATGGATCTCGGCGCCAACCCAGTGCTCACCTTCTTCAAAGTGACGATTCCATCCATCCGCCCGGGCCTCATCGTCAGCGCGTTGTTCGCCTTTGTAACGTCCTTTGATCAGGTCGAGGTCTCCCTCTTTCTCACCCGCCCGCGGAATAACACCTTGCCGATCGCCATGTTCAACTACGAGCAAAACTACCAAGATCCAACGTTGGCGGCGATCTCTGCCGTGCTGATTGGGTTCACGGTGGTGCTCGTGCTCATCGCGGTCTCTCTGCTCAAGACCCAAGATTATCGGAAGCTGATTCAGAGACGGTAACGGCGAGGAGACTTCGCTCCATCGGGAGGCGCAGATCATGGCCGAGTCTTTCGAGATCGGGACCGCCAACGTGCTGCGGGGGACAATCGGAAGGGGGTACATCGAGAGTGCCTACCTGCGCGATAGTTCGCGGGTTCGCATCCCCCTGGTTGTCGTCCACGGCGCCGAGCCGGGGCCGGTCCTCTGGGTGGGCTCGACGGTGCACGGCGATGAGATTCCAGGGTGTGAGGTCATCCGGCGCCTCGTCCGGGAGCGATTGGATCCCAAAAAACTGCGGGGGACGGTCGTGGCGGCACCGGTGCAGCATCCCGTCGCCTACATGACCTCGTCGCGGTTCACCTTCCACGACGGCGTCAACATCAACCGGGTGTTCCCCGGCAACCCCAGCGGGACGCTGACGGAACGAATTGCCCACGATCTCTTCGCCAACGGGGTGGCCGCTGCGGATGTGGTGTTGGACATCCACTCCAACGCGATCGGCGCGGTGAGTTTCAATATTGTCCGCACCGGGGGTTCGGGAGCGGCCTGGGACGCGCAATGGGGTCTCGCCGAGGCATTTGGAATCACCATCGCCGTTGGACAGATCGGCCAGACCGGTCTCAGCGGGATGTTGCAGGATGCCGCGCTGGCCGCCGGGAAGCCCGCGCTGACGATCGAACTGTCCGGCGGCTACGTGTGGGAGGAGCCTTCGGTTCGCGCCGGTGTGACCGGTGTCTTGAATGTCATGAGATTCATCAAGATGATCGACGGCTCGAGAGAGCCTCAAACCGAGGTCCAGGTGATTCCCGGACGGCTGACCAATCGCCACTACCTCACCTGCCAGCGGGGAGGCCTCGTCCGTCCCCTCAAGCCGCTGGGCGCCGCGGTCAAGCGGCACGAATCGGTGGCCGTGCTGTACGACGTTTTTGGCGATGAGGTGGAAGCGATCCAGAGTCCGATTGATGGATGGGTGGTGACCTATCCGGCCACAGGGAACCGCACGGCGGTGAGCGGCGACAGCATCGCGTTTGTCTTCGGGACCTGAGCTCACCCCTGCGCCGGGCACCACCGGACCGGCATCCTCTCGTTTTCTCCGGGCGCCGATGGACCCGGGCGCCCGGCACTCGCGCCGCCGGCGCGGTCATGTCATTTCCGGCAGCTCGTCCGCGGCCATGATGTCAGTCCATACCTCGGGGCCACGCTCCGTGAGCAGCAGCATATCTTCCAAATGGATCGCGCCCAGTCCCGGGACCCGATCCATCACCTCCACGCACAGGACCATGCCGGGCAGCAGCGGAGTAGTGACCCCGGGCGTCAGGACGGGATCCTCCACGACGCCGTAGCCGGTGCTGTGCCCGACGTAGCGGTAGGCAAAGGATAGCCCGTGCGCCTTCACGAGTTGCCGGAACCTTTCATACACCTTTTCGGCGATCATGCCCGGGCGCAGGGATGCGATGACCGCTTTCTGGACCGTGCGCACCTTTCGATAGAGCTGCCGCTGCTCGGGTGTCCCTTCGCCGATCACCACCGTCCGCGCCATGTCGGTGTACATGCCAGAAAAGAAACCGACCATGTCCACCCTCAACAAATCACCCGGCCCGATCATGCGGTCGGTAGGGTGCGCATGCACCTCCAGCGTGCGCTCCGGTCCTGATGCAAGCGAGAGAAACGGGATCAGCCCCTCGCCAAGGGTCAACAGGGCATCCTGCATGCGCCCGTACACGTCCCGCTCGGTGACGTTTCCCCCCGCCGCGAGCGAAAACGCAATCTGAATGGCTCGTTCTGCCGCCCGGCTGTACCGGCGGTGCTGTCGGGTTTCGGCAGGAAGCCGAACCTGCCGGCTCGACTGGAAGAGGTCTCCGGCATCCTCAACGCCGGCTTCGGGCAGCAGCGACGTGAGTTGTTGAGCATCGGCCGCGGGCAGAAAATCCAGCTCCACGAGCAGTGTGCCCTGATGGACGTCCCGGCCTTTCAGCAGGCCGGCCAGGGCCTCCACCGGCCCGGTCACGTAGGTGACGACCTCGGGAATGCCGCCTTTGGATCTCGCCGTCTCTTCCAGGACGGCCTGGACGAGCAGCACAGGGTTTCCGGTGGCCGGGATGACGACGAAGGCGAACCGCCGGCGGATCATCACCTGGCTGGCAAAGTGCACTCCGGCCAAGTGCCGAACACTCTCCGGCGATGCCGCCACGGCGGCCAGCGCCTGCCTTCGCCGCACTTCTCCCTGTACCTGTTGCCACGTGCTCACCATCGCCATCCCTCCCTGTGTGGGTCTCACTCAACCCTCGATTCCCGACGCGCGCGTCTGCCGATTTATGCGCTCAAACAGCTCTCGGACCAAGGACTCCACGCCGTCGGGGGTCGGGGCCCCGCCGGAGGCCGCCCGCGATTCGACCTCCGCCATCGCGCGCCGCTTCAGATAGTTGCGCAGGGCGAGGGGGTGTTTCGTCACGCTTCGGTTGAGCGCGAGCTGCATCGCGTCGGTCCACACGGCCTCGAAGGCCTCCCGCTCGGGCCCAAAGCGAAAGGGATCCGCACGGGATGTCCTGCCTCGGCGCAGTCGCTGCGTGCCCTCTTCGTCGATCCTGCCGTTCTCGATGGCGACGCCGTACTGCTCGCGCGCGAACCCGGTCGACACCAGCCCGCGGCGTACGTCCCACAGCACGGCCGCGGGATCCCGCTGATAGGAATCGCCGTACCCTCCGCCCCCCTGGGAGAGAAAGGTCACCGCATCGTCCGGGTGCAGAAGCAACTCGTCGATGCGTCCCGTTGCCGCCTCGGCGGCCGTGCCTTGATTCATCAAGGCGGTGCCCGGGCTGCCAGGCAGCCCACCCAGGCGTCCCCAGGGGCGGAACTGCATCCGCTCCATTCCGCGTGCCGTCAAGACTGTCTCCGGGGTGAAGACCCGAACCGTCAGCTCGATGCCGCACCCGCCCCTAAACTTCCCCGGCCCGCCGGAATCCGGTCGCAGGCCGTACCGTTCGATCAGGATCCGCATGTCGGTCTCCAACGTCTCGGCGGGAACGTTGCGGAGATAACCGACCGCGAAGTCCATGCCGTCGACCCCGTCCCGCATGGGGCGGGCACCGGATCCGCCGCAAATGGGCTGGACCACGCCCACCTGATGCTTGCCGCTTCGCAAGTCGTTCATGGCCAGCAACACGATACACGCCTGTCCCGCCCCCGCCGCGGGCAGCCGTTCCGGCTGGGCCATGCTGAGCGCCCCGATAAGGACATCCATCACTCGGATGAACGTCGCGGCGCGCACCCCCACCGCGGCCGGGGGTTCGGGGTTCAGCACGCTTCCCGCCGGCGCGTGGTTCGTAATCATCCGAACCATGCCGGTGTTCCACGGCACGGCCGGATCGAGGGTCCGGAAGTACCGGACGAGCGTGGGCACCAGCATGTAATGACCTTGTTTGTTGCACGACGGAAGATTAAATGCCGCCCGGACCTGCGGGTCGGTGCCCTCGAAGTCCATGAAAATACTATCGTCCGCAACCACCAGCCTGCACCGCAGCCGGATGGGATACTCTCCCGGGCCTCCTTCCAAGTAGTCCCAGAACGTGTATTCTCCATCCGGGATCTCCCGGATCATCGCACGCACCCGTCGTTCGGCGTACGCCAGCAGGGCGTCGATGCCCTGTTCCACCTGCTCCACTCCATAACGGTCCACCAGCTCGTGCAGCCGATGCTCGCCGGTATAGAGTGCGGCCATCAGCGCTTTCAAATCGCCCCAGTTCTGGTCGGGAATGCGGCAGTTGTCGAGAAAGATTCGCAGGATCTGGTCGTTGAGCTGGCCCCGCTCGTACAGCTTGACGGGCGCGATGCGAATCCCTTCCTGAAAGATGTCGTAACACGTAGGCGAGATGCTTCCCGGGACCTTGCCGCCGACATCCGAAGAATGCACAAAGCAGCACCCGTAGGCGATGAGACGGCCGGCCGCGAAGATCGGCTTCACCAGATACACATCGGCGAGATGCGTCGAGGCTCCCGATGTCGCGTACGGATCATTGGCGATGACGATGTCGCCCTCGTGCCACTCGTCAATTGCGGAAATCATCCCCTCCCCCGGAATGCCCAACGCCAGGTTGACGCCGGTAACGACCGGCGAGCCGAAAGTTTCGCCCTTGGGCGAGAGGAGGAACGTGCCGAAGTCCGCTGTCTCTTTCACAAACACCGTGAACCCCGTGCGCAGAACGACGTTGGCCATCTCCTCTGCGATGGCTTGGATGCGGTTCTTGAAAATCTCCAGGAAGACGGGATCGGTCTGCATCAGCTGGCCTCCCCGATGAGGTTTCCCAATGAATCCGCGCACACCCGATACCCGGGTGGGGCGAATGTGGTCGTATCGTATTGCTCAACGATCGCCGGCCCGGCGACCCACTGCCCCGGGGTGAGGCCCGCCCGTTGCACCACGGCGGCCTGGTGCACATGCCCCCCAATGCACACGGACCTAGTCTCCGCCCGCCGCTTCCTTACGTGCTCAGGCGGCAGAGCCAACCGAGTGATCTTTCCCGTCACGCCGACCACCGTCGCACGCAGATTGACGAATGTGACCGGGCCGTGAGGGTCGCTTACCCCGAAGATCTTGTGATAGGCGTCATGAAACCGCCGGACGTTGCCCGCCAGGTCGCTCCGGCTCTCTGCCGGGACAGGCACCTCGATCTCAAAGGCCTGCCCTTCGTACCGCATGTCGGCACTGTATTGGACATACGTGGACTCCAGGTGGATGCTCGTCGCACTCTCATCCCGCAACCACTGCCGCCCGCGCCGCTCAAGGTCACCATAGACCTGCTCGAGGATCCCATCCGTCAACTGATGATCGCTCGTGTACAGCGTGTACACAAAGTCGTTTCGGAGATCGGCCACGAGACACCCCAGCGCACAGAGGGTCCCCGGCGATGGTGGAATCAGGACCTTGCCGATGCCCACTTCCTTCGCCAGCAGGAACGCGTGGGTGGGACCGGCACCGCCGTAGGCAAGCAGTGCACAATCGCGGGGATCGACTCCCTTTCGCGCCATCAGCGGGGTGAATTGCGCATACATATTTGATGTGGTCACATCGAGAATCGCCTGAGCGGTTTCTTGTGGCGTCAGGCGCAAATGCTGGCCGACCTCAGCCAGCGCGGATTCGGCCAAGGCCGGATTCAACGGCATCTTCCCTCCCAAGAAGCGATCCGGCGCGATGATGCCCAGAAGCACGTACGCGTCGGTGACCGTGGGCTGGCGGCCGCCCCGGCCATACGAAGCCGGTCCGGGATCCGCCCCCGCGCTTCGTGGCCCGACTTTCAGGACCCCCGCCGCATCGATCCAGGCGATCGATCCCCCTCCGGCGCCGATGGAAGTGACGTCGATGGCCGGCATGATGACGGGGAAATCCCCCACCTGGTTCTCCGTGGAGTACGTGGGATGCCCGTCCTGGACGACGGCTACGTCTGCGCTCGTCCCACCCATATCCAGTGTCACCAGCCGTGTGAAGCCGGCCAGCCGGGCCACATGGGCTGCCCCAATCACACCCGAGGCCGGGCCGGAGAGCAAGGTCTGCACCGGATCTTCGGCCGCGCGCGCGGCTGTCATGACGCCGCCATTCGACTTGGTCGACAGCACCTGGGCGGTCAGCCCCCGTTGGGCTGCTCCTGCCTGTATGTTGTGAAAGTACCCGGCCATCCGGGCCCCGATATAGGCATTCATGACCGTCACCAGGCACCGTTCATACTCCCGCTGCTGAGGCCACACATCTGCACTGGCACATACGAAGAGGCGGGGGAACTCCCGCAGGATCAGGTCGCGTGCCTGCTGCTCGTGGATCGGGTTCTTGTACGAGTGCATGAAGCAGATCACCGCGGCCGTGACGCCGTCCGCAACGAGCCGGCGGACAGCCGCCCGCACCTGCTCTGGGTCCAACGGTCTGTACACCTGTCCGTCGGACAAGAGCCGCTCGTCGATCTCTTGGACAAGGTTACGCGGGACCAGCGGTACGGGCTTGTCGCCGTAGAAGTCCGTGGTGTTCTCGAGACGGAGCCGCCGGATCTCCAGGACATCGCGGAATCCCCGGGTCACCAATAGCCCCGTCGCGGCCCCGGTCCGCTCAATGAGCGTGTTCACCGCCAGGGTGGTGCCGTGGATAAAGAGGGAAATTGCGTCCGGAGTCACATCGACGGTTTTCAGCTCGTCGATCGCATTAAAAATCGCCTGCTCCGGAGCCAGGGGGACGGACGGCGTCTTCAGCGTGGTGACCACAAAGCCGGCTTCGTCCGCCACCATGACGTCGGTGAATGTGCCACCGATATCCACCCCCAGGCGATAACGGCCCGTCATATGCCCTCCTTCAAATTAGGAATCTACGGGGTTGGCGTGTGGGGAGACCCCAAGGGATGGGTTTCCTTCCCATCATGCAATACCTCTTGGCACCACGGTCGACGCCTGGGCGCGGACCTGCCGGATTCTCCGGGAGTTCATGGACTCCGGGCTCTCGTGACAGGTCTGTTTGGCAATCGGTCAATCGCGAGGTCGTGCCTGCACTTCTTCCATATCCGTGGCTCAGCGTGCGTTGCCCGTGGTGCGCTGATGCCGTGCCTCAGTCCCGGGGACGACGTGCCTCCTTTCGAGGTGGTCTATCATATTCGTCCAGATCTGTGCGCAGCCCTCGCCTCAGCGTCAAGCTCGTGGGGTTGCGTCCGCGTGCCCCTGGAACCGCGGCATGACTTCCTTTGCCAGAAGTTCCATCGACCGCCGCCAAAGCATCGGTTGATCCCAATCGTGCCCGGTCATCAGCAGTGTGCCGAAGTGTCCGATGTCATCGCGGAGCGCAACCAATTGATCGAGCACACGGTTGGGGGTCCCCGCAATGACTTGAGCGTGTTTGATCACATCGACTGTCGCGGCTTCGTCGGGCATATCAGGATCAGGCTTGATCATGAACAGCGCTTTGCGCACGGTACTGAAGGTGTACTTGAAGAAGCTGTAGTAGTACGAAAGTGCGTTGGTTGAGTCGGCAAGATAGTCCTCAGCCTGCGCGTTCGTCTCGGTGACGAGGACGCACCGGGCCACCCGCCAGACGCTCGGATCGGGGTGCCGCCCCGCCTGCTCGCAGCCCTCTGCGTATCGCTCCCAATGGCCTCGAAGATACCGCTGATTGAAAAAGTTGCCGGAGATCGGGATCCACCCGCGCTCTCCGGCGATTTTGGCGCTCAGGGAATTGGGCGTCACGAGCGACAGCGCGATCGGCGGGTGTGGAACTTGGAACGGCCGCGGGCCCCATCCAACTTTGAATTCCGGCCAGATGTTGTCCTTGAGCGAGAGATGCCAGAACCGCCCGGGGATCTCATAGGGGGGGTCCTGGGTCCACAGCCTCTGCACCATGCCGATCGATTCGAGCAACATCTGGGAGCGCGTTTCGGCCTCGGGAAGGTCAAACACTTCCATGTCGCTCCCCAGGCCTCCCGAACCGATGCCCATGATGAAACGCCCGCGGCAAAGGTGGTCGAACATGGCGGTCTGTGCGGCAGCAACGAGGGGATGTGTCTGTGGAAGATTGATGACGCCCGTGCCGAAGCAAATTTTCCGCGTGCGGTCGATCAAGGTCGACAGGAACAGGAGAGGCGAGCTGATCCGCTCGCTCCACGAGGTGAAATGCTCGCCGACGAAGACCTCCGCGAAATCAAGGGTGTCGGCCCAGATAATGGCCTCTCGATCTTCCTCGAGAATGGTGCCATAATCTCGACTCGGGTGATGGAATGGCATCGTGAACATACCGAGCTTGACGCTCACGGTGACCTCCTCGGGTGCTCATCACGGAAGTCTCGCCGACCGCGTGCCCGCGCTATCAGTATAGCCAGAACGCATCCGCCCTGCCTGTCCGGGGGGCGAATGTCTTTCGCGGGCCAGTTCGAGGCCTCGCAGTTCGAGCAGGATACCGCGTGCAGGCGCCGGTATTCACATCGAGGGCTCTCCCCGGCCGGGCCGAGAAGGTACACAGAACGGAGGGCGATGATGCCGGACACCGAACAGGAATTTGTGAGGCCCGATCACATACCCTGGCTCCCGGTGACCGGATCGGGCACCGCGGGGGCGGGGGACCCAGGAATTACCCAGAAGATTCTCAGCGAGGACCGAGACACCGGAGAGGTGACTCGGTTGCTCAAGTTCGAACCCGGTGTGGAGACGAAGGGAACTCTCGCGCACGATTTCTGGGAAGAAGTGTGGATTCTGGAGGGGGAGCTCATCGACCTCGGAAAGGCCCAGACGTTCACGGCCGGCATGTCTGCGTGCAGACCCCCGGCGATGCGTCACGGCCCGTACCGCACGCCCGGGGGGTGCGTCATGCTGGAATTCCGATACTTCAAAAAGTAGGTGCCGTCGACACCCACGTACGCTCGAAGCGCATGATTGAAGGAGGGAACCGAGATGCCCGGGCTCAGATTCGGTATGTGGATTCCGACGTACGCGTGGGCGGATGCTAGTCCTGAGCACATTCGGCGCCTGACGCGGAGCATCGCGAAGTGCGAGGAGCACGGTCTGGACATTTGGGTCATCGATCACCTCCTCGCCGCCCCGGGACTGTATGGGGTTGCCTGGCTCGAACCCCTGAACGCCCTGGCCTTCGCCGCGGCGCTGACGCGGAACGTTCGGCTCGCGACAGGCATTCTGGTGCTCCCGGTCCGTCATCCCGTCGTCCTCGCCAAGGAGATCTCCACCCTCTGCCATCTGTCCGGGGGGCGGTTTATCTTCGGCATCGGCCCCGGCTGGCACGCCCAAGAATTCGAAGTCACCGGGTCTCGGATCGAGGAGCGGGGCCGCCGCACGGACGAGATCCTGGAGGCCGTCACCCTACTCCTGAGCCAGCCCCATGCCAGTTTCCAGGGGCGGTACTACCGGTTTCAGGACGTGACCATTGATCCTCGGCCGTCGGAGCTTCCCGAGATCTGGGTCTCGGGAGGTTCCCGAGTCCCCGATCCGCACGAGCACGACGTGCCGTTCATTTCCAAGACGGTTCTCACGCGAATCGTGAAGTACGGCAACTGGCTCTCCCGCTGCTCCGGAACTCAGGAGTGGGTGAAGCGTGATTGGACGCAGATCCAAGCTCACGCCCGAGCGTCGGGAAGAGACCCGGCGGGAATCACGTTCGGGCACTGCAACTTTATACACCTGGTGGAGACGAACGATCACGCCCGCGCGCTTGCGGAGTCGCGGGGGCCGTTTCTCCGGGTCATGGGGACACACCGGTCCTACGAGCATTTGCAGGAATGCTACATGATCGGGAGCCTCGACCGCATCAATGACCGGATCGCTGATCTCGCGGCCGCCGGCCTCAGGTACCTCGTGCTCGGTCCGGTCACGGATGATCCCCGGCAGATCGACCTCCTGGCAAAACATGTGGTGCCTCATTGTGCATAACGTGCCCGCGGAGTTGAACGCGCATGCCAGACGGGTGAGTCGCACGCCGCGGCCAGACGCTCCAGAATGCAAGCTTCGATTTGCCCCCGAGCGTCCGCGGATCCCGGAAGGGCAGGGTGACTGAGAGGCTCCACAGAAGATAGTCCCATGCTGTCAAACGCCAATCGTGCGGAATTTCGAAGGGTCGATCACATCGGCGTCGTGGTGGAGAGCCTCGCCGAGGCGCACCACTGGCTCGGGGAAATCTTCGGGCTTCCCGTCCTCCGGAGGATAGAGAACCCCGTCGGGAAGATTCGGGGCGTTTTCTATGCATGCGGTGACATTGCCATCGAAGTGCTCGAGATCGGGGATCCAGCGCTCCGGCGCCAGCGGCTGGGAACGGGCACCCGGGCGCGCATCGAGCACATTGCCGTGGAGGTGGACAAGCTTCACGCGGCGCTGGCCGCTCTCAGCCCCTTGGGCGTGCGGACGACCTTACCGGAGCCTCGGCGCAGCGCCGAGACCCTGAGCATGTGGACCATCGCGGAGACCACGGGCGGCATCTCATATCAACTGATGGAAAAGGGACGGGCCCCCGACACCGGTGGGTCATCCTCTGGATCCTCCCGGTGACCGAGCCGGCGGGTCGGGGCCTCCCGCCGATCCAGCCGCTGTAGCCCCTCCGCGGCGTCGATGCGAGAGGAGGAGGGGCCCGAAGCACGACCGGACTCCACGAGTCCCATACCCAGCGGTCATGCCGGGACGCCGTTTGCCCGCATTCGGGGCGATCGGTGTCCGCCCGGTCTCAGGCGGGCACGTACGCAATCATCTCGATCTCGATGTGCAGTTCGGGCCTGGCCAGCGCGGCCACCGCGACGGTGGTGCGGGCCGGAAGATCTCCCGTAAAGTATGAGCGGTACACCGCGTTCATCGCCGCAAAATCGTTGATATCCGTCAGGTAGACCGTCGCTTTGAGCACCTTGTCGAGCCCGGAGCCGCCGGCGGCGAGCACCGCTTTGAGGTTCTCGAACGTGTTGCGGGTCTGCCCGCCGATCTCCGCGGGGACCTGACCGTTTATATCGGCCCCCACTTGGCCCGCCGTGAAGAGCAGGTTGCCCAGTCGAATCCCGGGAGAGAACGGGGGATTGGGACTCGGCCGCCCAGGGGGAAAGACCGCCTTCCGCTCCATGGATCACCTCCGCTCGAGGATCGTGCCGATCGCCCGACGGCGGCCTGCCTCCGCTGCCGCCTGATGTCGGCCGCCGTCCGGGCTCGCGCCCACCTTCGGCGCGACGGGGCTCCCTTCCCTTCGCGCGGAACGCTCGATGCCCCCCGCTGTTCTCGGAGGGCGCCCCGTCACTTTCGCCCGCCGGCGCGGCTCATGCATGCTGGTCCGCCCGGCGGCCTCCAGGCGAGAGCACGGATGATTCCTCCACCCACCGTCTCGCCAGCACCGACGGCGGCACAACGGGCGCGACGCGTATCCGGGCGTCGACCACGACGGCGCCGTGCGGGTGGACGATGATGGGATTGCAGTCGAGTTCCACGATCTGAGGAAGGTCCTCGACCATCACGCCGACCCGCAGCAGCGCGTCCTCCACCGCGGCGATCTTGCCCTTGGGTTGGTCGCGAAAGCCGGTTAGCAGCGGGTATGTCGTCAGATCGCTGATCATCTCCGAGGCATCCCGCTGCGTCAGGGGAGTGAGCCGAATGGAGACATCGCGGAGCAACTCCACGAAGATGCCGCCTGCGCCGCAGGCGACGACGGGGCCGAACTGGGGGTCGTGCACGACCCCCACAATCATCTCGACGCCCTGGGGCGCCATCGCCTGAACGAGATAGCCCGTCGGCGGGGTCCCGGCGGCCGCGAGGCGGCCGGCCATTTCCTCGGCCGCGGCCCGGACCGCCTCCGCTCCACGGAGATGCAGCCGCACCGCTCCCGCATCGGTTTTGTGCAGGATCTTGGGGTGGATCGCTTTCAGGGCGACTTCTCCCTCCAGATCCTTCGCCGCCCCACCCGCCTCGTCCGGCGTCAGCACCTTCCGCTGGGCGACCGCAGGCAGTCCGTAGCAGGAGAGGAGGGCGTGCGTCTCGTCGGGGGCCAGCCATCCCTCGTCCCGGCCGAGCGCCCGGGTGACGATGGCGAACGCGTCGGTTCGCTTCAGTCCCTCGAAGCGGGGCGGAGATTCCGGCGACCGCGTTCTCCACTCGCCGTGTCGGGCCACGCGGGCGAGGGCGATCGCCGCCGATTCGGGAAACGCGTAGGACGGGATCCGGACGTCCGCGGCCTTGAGCGCCTCGGGCACCCCTCGCGCCGACATGAAAACTGTCAGGATGGGCTTGCCGCCGCCCGCAGCCCGGGCGCCCTCGACGATCGCGTGGGCGACGTCCTCGGATCGCGTCACCAGAGGCGGGACGAAGATGACGATGAGCGCGTTCACGTTCGGATCCGCTGCCACGATCTGGATCGCTTGGCGGTACTGGTCCGCGGTCGCGGAGGCGATCATGTCGACCGGGTTGCCGGCGGCGGCCTGCGTGGGGAGCATCGCACGCAGGCGAGCCTGGGTCGTGTCGGCCAGGAGGGGGATCTCCATCCCTTCGGCCTCGCACGCATCGGCGCAGAGGATCCCGGGGCCGCCGCCGTTGGTGATGATGCCGACCCGACGACCTTTCGGCGGCGGCTGGTGGGCGAGGAGCGAGGCGACGTCGAACAGCTCCTCGAGCGTATCCGTGCGGATCACCCCGGCCTGGCGAAACAGCGCGTCCACCGTGACGTCGGAGGCGGCAAGCAGGGCCCCGGTGTGGGAGGAGGTCGCCCGGCTGCCCGCCCGCGAGCGTCCGCTCTTGACGACCACGATCGGTTTGATCCGACCGACCCGGCGGGCGATTCGCGAGAACTTCCGCGGGTTCCCGAACGATTCCAGATAGAGCAGGATGAGATCGGTCTGCGGGTCCGACTCCCAATAATTGATCAGGTCGTTTCCGGAGATGTCCGCCTTGTTACCGACCGAGACGAAGGTCGAGATCCCGAGCCCCAGGGAGTTCGCGTAGTCGATGATCGCCAGCCCCAAGGCGCCACTCTGGGAGGAGAACCCCACCCGACCCGCCGGAGGGGTGTGGGGGGCAAAGGTGGCGTTCAGACGCACGGCGGGATCCGTGTTCGTGATGCCCATGCAATTCGGGCCGATCAGGCGCATCCCCGACGCCCGGCAGATGCGGAGGAGCTCCTCCTGTTGCGCCTGTCCCTCCACGCCGAGCTCGGCGAAGCCGGCGGAGATCACCACCAGCCCCCGCACCCCTTTGCGGGCGCACTGCTCCGCCGCCTCGGCCACGTCGGCCGCGGGGATGGCGACGATGGCGAGGTCGACCGGCCCCGGAATGGCCTCAATCGTGGGGTACGCCAGCACGCTCTGGACGACGGCGGCCTTGGGGTTCACCGGGTAGACAGGTCCGGCAAACTCGTAGCTGAGGAGGTTGTGGAACAACTCCCCGCCGATCGTTCCGCGTCGGCGCGATGCGCCCACAACCGCGACGCCCCGAGGCCGAAAGAACGCGGCGAGCGCGCCCGTGGCCGCGATCTGCTCCCGCCGGTCGAAGCGCGCCAGCGCCTCTTCCGTCAGCGAAGTGGGGAAGGCGACGGTGAATTCCCCGGACTCAAATTTCACATTGACGGGGAAGCCCGATTCCCGAAACACTCCAAGCATTGCCGTGTTGCCCTGCATGACGAACGCGGTGCACTGCTGGATGCCCTGGGAGGCGGCGATCTCCGCCAGGTGCCCCAGTAGGATGGTGCCGAGCCCGCGTCCTTGGTACTCGTCGGCCACGGCGAACGCGACCTCCGCGTCGACGTCGCCCATCGCGGCGAACAGGGCATGGCCGACGATCCGGTCCTCCGGGCCCGTCGTGGCGACGAGCCCGAACCGGCGCCGGTAGTCGATCCGGGTCTCGCGCCGGGCCATGTCGATCAGAGCGGAATCTTTGGTCGGGGAGAAGAACCGGAACACCCGTGAAGCCTCGGAGAGCGATCGGAGAAAGGCCAGGAGCCGCGGCTCGTCGTCCGGCCGGATCGGGCGGACGTGGACGGTGGATCCGTCGCGCAGGACGACGTCGGTGGCTCGATGTCCGGGATACGCGACGGACTCGTCACCCATGAGAGGGTTGTCCCTTCGGAAGTCATGTGCGGGCTGAAGATCCGAGCCGGAACTCCAGCCCCTTACTCTATTCGCCTTCGCATCCCCGAAGCCCTGATCCCCGTTGCTGGGGCGCCACGGATTCGACCGGATCGGACACTCGCTGGGGTATTTGTCACATGCCATCTGTCCACCGCCGGATTCCTGTCGGGCGGGGGAGGTACCGACGATATCCTCTTCACGCCTGATGGCGGCTCCGGCCCCCGCATCGTGAGATTGAGGCGGGTGACGATGCGGCAGTGGGGAGGAGGCTGAAGCGACTATGATGCGGATGCTCGTGGCCACCGACGGATCGCCGCACGCGATCAAAGCGGCGGAGCTGGCCGCCCGGTTTGCCCGCGAACTGCGGGGGGCCCAGGTGATTTTGGTCAACGTGGGGCACATCCCGGCGATCGCCATCGGCGGTCCCTCGCCGGACATGATGGTCGACCTTGGCGCCCTGGAGGAAGGCCTGGAGCAGGCCGGCCAGGCGATCCTGGCTCAGACGCAGGAGGCGTTCGGGGGGGTCGATGTGCCTGTGACGCGCCTCTACCGGCGCGGGGACCCTGCGGGAGAGGTCATCAAAGCGGCCAAGGAGCACAAGGCGGATCTTATCATCATGGGCAGCCGCGGCCTCGGGCAATTCGGCGGGCTGATCCTTGGGAGCGTGAGCGAGCGAGTGCTGCACGCTGCGTCGATCCCCGACCTGATCGTCCGATAACGGATCGGCGGCCCGGACGATCGAGCGCCACGTACCTCTGCTCGGCACCGCGCTGGCCGTGCGAACATCGTCACCTATCCACCGCGGGGGGTTCCTGAATCTCACGCAGGGGGCCACTCCGAATCCGAGAAGGAAGCCGTTGCGGTGACCCAGAGCCAGGCCCCCGGCGGACCTCAAGACCGCCTGAAGAGCGCCTGCCCATACCTGGACGAGGAGGGAACGATGCCTATGGTATCCTTTCTGGACGCGCTTTTGTACCATGCCCGAAGACGCCCGGGGAAGGTGTTCATCGCGCCCATCAAGCCCTGCACGACCCGGCGCGACCCCTCCATAGACTGCGGCGCGGGTCGCGCGTGAGCTGAGGGCGCACGATGCCTCAGACCCCCCACGTCGAACACCACTTTACCGGCAGCGATGCCGTCCGGGACATCGTGATTGGGATGTCGGACGGGTTGACGGTTCCCTTCGCCCTGGCCGCGGGGCTCTCCGGGGCGGTGGCTGCGACGCGCGTGATCGTGACCGCGGGACTCGCCGAGGTCGCCGCTGGCTCTATCGCGATGGGCCTGGGTGGGTACCTCGCCGCCAAGAGCGACGCGGAGCACTATGCCAGCGAACGGCGCCGCGAACAGGCGGAGGTGCGCACGGTGCCGGAAGTCGAGGCGGAGGAAGTCTCCAAGGTATTCCAGGGCTACGGGCTGACGGCGGAGAAAAGCGCGCCCGTCGTCGAGGCGCTGCGCCAAGAGCCGGCGGCATGGATCGATTTCATGATGCGCTTTGAGCTGGGCCTGGAGCGGCCGGAGCCGAAGCGCGCGATGACCAGCGCGTCGACGATTGCCGGCGCCTACATCGGCGGGGGGATCATCCCGCTCGCCCCGTATATCGTCTCCGGCAGTGTCCACACGGCCCTGCCGCTTTCCATCGTCGTCACCCTGGTCGCGCTCGGCATCTTCGGGTCCGTGAAAGGGCGCTTCACGGGCGCCCCGCCGGCTCGCAGCGCATTCCAGACCGTCCTTGTTGGCGGCCTCGCCGCAGCGGCGGCGTTCATCCTGGCCAGGCTGATCTCCTGACCAGGTTCCCGAACGTGCAGCTCCGTCACGCATCCGTGTCCATCGCCAGAGGATGCGGGGGTGGGGGCCTCCCCGGCAAGGGCATCGCCGAGGTCGAGGCGGCGGGAAGGCGGCGTGCTCCAGCGCGACGTCGCTGGGGACACCGACACGGTGGGCAGGGCCCGATCGATCGTCGCGCCTTCCCGGTCGAGCGCGCGCCGCTGAACCATTGCCGCGACATTTCCACCCCGGTAAGACGCCCGCACTCTGCGCAGGAGGCCTTCGCTTTCTGCTCCCGAACAGACTGTCCGATGGTGCAGGTGTGCGTCGTCGGCAGCCTCAACATGGACCTCGTGGTAAAGGCCCCGCGGCTCCCGCGCGTCGGCGAAACCGTCGCGGGAGGGTCGTTTGCCACCTTCCCCGGCGGCAAGGGCGCCAACCAGGCGGTGGCCGCCGCTCGCCTCGGCGCGCGGGTGGCGATGGTGGGGCGGGTCGGCCGGGACGCTTTCGGGGAGCAGCTCGTCGTTGGGCTTAAGCGGGACGGCATCGATGCGGCCCACGTGCGCGTAGACCCCGACGCGGCGACGGGGGTGGCCTTCATCGGCGTCGACGCCGACGGACGCAACATGATCATGGTCGCGTCCGGCGCCAATAGGCGTGTCCCCGCTTCCGACGTCGACGACGCGCGCGAGGCGATCGTCGGCGCGCGGGTCCTCCTGCTGCAGCTGGAAGTGCCGATGGCGGCGACGCTCCGTGCGGCCGCGATCGCCAGGGCTGCGGGGGTTATGGTTTGCCTCGATCCCGCCCCCGCAGTCGCTCTGCCCGAGGCGCTGTACGCCGGTGTGGATGTCATCAACCCCAACGAGGGTGAAGCGCAGACCCTTACCGGCATCGAGGTTGGCTCGACCGCCGATGCCGTGCGGGCCGCCGAGGCGCTCCACGCCCGGGGGCCCCGGGTGGTGGTGGTGAAAATGGGAGAGCGTGGGGCCGTCTATCTCGGCCCCGAAGGCCGCGGCCACGTTCCCGCGGTCCCAGTGAAGGCCGTCGATACGACCGCGGCCGGGGACGCGTTTGCCGCGGCGTTGGGGGTGGCGCTCGGCGAGGGGCGGGGGACGGCCGACGCCGTGGCGTTCGCGACGCAGGTGGCCGGGCTCAAGGTGACCCGCATGGGCGCCCAGGTCGCGATGCCGACCCGCGGCGAGGTGGAGGAGGCGACCCGGCGGTGAAGCGGCGGGGCATCCTCAACCCAGATCTGGCCTACCTCGTGGCCTCACTGGGGCACACAGATCTGCTCTGCATCGCGGATGCCGGGCTGCCCATCCCCCCCGGCGTGACCCGCATCGACCTCGCGCTCCGCTGCGGCCTGCCCCCGTTCCTCGAAACGGTCAGGGCGATCCTCGGCGAGGTGGTCGTGCAGCGCGCGATCGTCGCGGGCGAGATGGCCGGCCGCAACCGAGCGGGTTTCGAGGGCCTGCGCGCCCTGCTTGAGGGGATCCCGCTGGACCGGATCCCGCACGAGCAATTGAAGGCGGCGCTCCCGCGCGTGCGTGCGGTGATCCGCACCGGAGAATGTACGCCCTACGCCAACGTCCTGCTGGAGTGCGGGGTGGCGTTCTGATGCCCCCGCAGGCCGCCGCGGCCGGGCCCATCCTCCAGATGAAGGGGATCGTCAAGACGTTCCCCGGGGTGCAAGCGTTGGCCGGGGTGGATCTTGACGTGCTCCCCGGCGAGGTCCACGCCTTGATAGGGGAAAACGGAGCCGGGAAATCGACCCTGATCCGCGTCCTCGGCGGCATCCACCCGCCCGACGCCGGGGAGATCGTCCTGCGCGGGCGGGCGGTGTCCATCCCCAGCCCGCACCGCGCGCGCGAGATGGGGATCGCGATCATTCACCAGGAACTCAACCAGGTCAGGGCGCTGTCGGTTGCGGAGAACCTGTTCCTGGGCGACGAGCCGAGGCGTGGACGCTGGTTTGTGGACTGGCAGACCCTCCGCGAGCGCGCCGGGGCGCTGATGGCCGAGTTGGGGGTGCGCGTGGACCCTCGGGCGCGCGTGGACCTCTTGAGCGTGGCCGAGCGGCAGACGGTAGAGATCGCCCGCGCGCTCAGCGTTCGGGCCGACATTCTGGTGATGGACGAGCCCACCGCCGCCCTGACCCTCGAGGAGGTCGAGCGGCTCATTGCGATCATCGCCGACCTGCGGCGGCGTGGAGTCTCCATCGTCTATATCTCCCACCGGCTGGAGGAGATCTTCCGGATCGCCGACCGGGTCACCGTGATGCGGGACGGCCACGGCGTCGGCACGTTCCCCATCGCGGCGATCGACATGGACGGCCTCATCCAGCTGATGGTGGGGCGGAAGCTGACGGAGAAGTTTCCCAAGGAAGCGGTGACCCCGGGCCCACCCCGGCTCGAGGTGCGGGGGCTGTCCGTTGGAAGGTTCTTCCGCGACGTGTCGTTTTCCGTCTCCGCGGGGGAGATCCTCGGCATCGCCGGCCTCGTTGGCTCGGGCAAGATCGAAGTCGCGCACGCCATCTTCGGCATGCTCCCCCTCGACGGCGGCGAGGTGCTCGTGGAGGGTCGCCCCGCGGCGATCCGGTCGCCGGCGGATGCGATCGCGCGGCAGATCGGCCTCGTGCCCGAGGACCGCAAGACCCTGGGGCTGGTCCTGGGGATGAGCATCCGCGACAACATCACCCTGCCCTCTTTGGAGCGCATCAGCACCGCGGGGTTCGTGCGCAAGGAGGAGGAGCGGGTGATCGTGGCGGAGGCGATCCGCCGCCTCGACGTTCGCGCCCACGGCCGTGATCAGCCGGTGGGCACCCTCTCCGGCGGGAACCAGCAGAAGGTCGTCGTGGCGAAGTGGCTGCAGGCCGGGGCGAAGGTCCTGTTGCTCTGCGAGCCGACGCGGGGGATCGACGTCGGCGCCAAAGTCGAGATGTACCGGCTGATGGTCGAGTTGGCCCGTGCCGGGGTGGCGGTGGTGATGATTTCCTCCGAGCTCCCGGAGGTCCTCGGGATGTCCGATCGCATTCTGGTGATGCACGAGGGGCGCGTCACCGCCGAATTCGCGCATGGCGAAGCGACCCAGGAGAAGATCATGGCGAGCGCGTCGGGGAGGCCGGACCGTGGCGCAGGCCGGGGGTAAAGCGGCCGAAGGGGCGCCGCGGCCCCCCTCGACGCCCCACGCCCGGCGGGTGAGCCTGCAGCGCTTCGGCCTCTCCATCGCCTTCGTCGCGCTCGTCGTGGCGCTCGCGCTGCTCTCCCCGGCGTTCCTCACCCCGGAAAACCTGCTCAACGTCGCGCGTCAGGTGTCCGTGAACGCGATCATCGCCGCCGGGATGACGTTTGTGATCTTGACCGCGGGCATCGACCTCTCGGTGGGGTCGCTCGTGGCCCTGGCCGGGGTGGTCATGGCCAGCGCGCTGAAGGCGGGGGCCCCGCTGGTGCTGGGGGCCGCCGCCGGGCTCGCCGTCGGTGCGGGGTTCGGGGCGGCGAACGGCGTCGCCGCCGCCTACGGACGGGTGGCGCCGTTCATCGTCACCCTGGCGATGCTGACGATCGCGCGTGGGGCCACGCTCGTGTACACGGGGGGCCTCCCGATCAGCGACCTCGGCGCGAGATTCGACTGGCTGGGGCAGGGCGATCTTGCGGGCATCCCAGTCCCGGTGATCATCATGATCCTCGTCTTCGCGGCTTCGTACATCGTGCTCAGCCAGATGGTCGTCGGGCGGTATATCTACGCGATCGGCGGGAACGCCGAGGCGGCCCGCCTGTCCGGGGTGAACGTGAAGCGGTACACCGTGCTCGTGTATGCCCTGAGCGGGCTGCTGTCCGCGGTGGCCGCGGTCGTGCTGACCGCGCGGCTGGACTCGGCGCAGCCCACCGCGGGGGTCGGCTACGAGCTCGACGCGATCGCGGCGGTGGTGCTGGGCGGCACCACGCTGATGGGCGGCGAGGGCACGATCGGTGGCACGCTCCTGGGGGCGTTCCTGATCGGCGTGCTGAACAACGGCCTTAACCTCTTGAACGTCTCCTCGTTCTACCAACAGGTGGTCAAGGGGCTGGTGATCCTGCTCGCCGTCTTGGTGGATCAGCGCCTCCGCCAGCGGGGTGAACGACGGCGCGCCGCGTAACGTTAAGGAGTATGGGATGGTGATTCTGGAAAGGAGGGATGAGCATGAAGCATACGTGGCTTGCCTCGATCCTTGCCGCCGGGCTCGTCGTCGGGCTCGCCCCGGCCGGGTCGCCGGGGGCGGGAATGCCCACCGTGGGGCTGGCGATCTCGACGTTGAACAACCCGTTCTTCGTGGATCTCCGCGACGGCGCGCAGGCGGAGGCGGCGAAACTCGGCATCACGCTGGTGGTGCTCGACGCCCAAAACGATCCGGCCAAGCAGGCCAGCAGCGTCGAGGACCTGATCGCCAAGAAGGTCGGCGCGGTGATCATCAACCCGACCGACAGCGACGCGGTCGTACCGACGGTGAAGAAGCTGAACGCGGCGAAGATTCCGGTGATTACCGTCGACCGAGCGGCTAACGGGGGCGTGGTCGCCGCCCACATCGCCAGCGACAACGTCGCCGGCGGCATGATGGCGGCGGAGGCCGTCGCCAAGCGGCTGAAGGGGAAGGGGAACGTCGTGATGCTCGAGGGCATCCCCGGGTCGTCGGCCGCGCGGGATCGCGGCCGGGGGTTCCACGAGGGGCTGAAGAAGTTCCCCGGGATCAAGATCGTCGCGTCCCAGACCGCCGACTTCGACCGCGCCAAAGGCCTGTCCGTGATGGAAAACATCCTGCAGGCTCAGAAGAAGATCGACGCGGTGTTCGCGCAGAACGACGAGATGGCGCTCGGCGCCGTCCAGGCGATCGAGGCGGCCAAGCGCCAGAAGGAGATGTTTGTCGTGGGGTTCGACGCCATTCCCGATGCCCTGAAGGCGATCGATGCGGGCAGGATGGCCGCGACGATCGCGCAGCAGCCCAAGGTGATGGGACAGCTGGCGGTGCGGGCGGCGTTGACGCTGCTCAAGGGCGGAACGGTGGCCAAGTTCACGCCCGTGCCGCTCAGGTTGGTGACGAAGTCGCCGTAACGAGGGAAGCGGGCGTCGGTCCGATCGAGCCCGATCGCCTCAGGCTCTCCTGCCGTTCGAGGCGCGCCGGTGTGATCCGCCGGCGCGCCTCCGCGCGTCTACCGGGATCGGTCGGCGGCGGCGGCGATGGTTGTGAGATCCCCGGTCCAGATGTGCCGCGTCGCGGGTGCCGCCCGGTCCCCGGCTTCGTTCGGCACTGAACCACGTCCACTGGGTGGAATCGAGGGGGCCCGGGCGAAGCCTTCCGCGCTAGAGCGTGCGGGTGATTTTCCGGAGGCCGCGCGGGTGATCCGGGTTGATGCCTTTCGCGCGCGAGAGGTAATAGGCAAGCAGCTGGACGGCCACGCCGTAGACCGGTGGCGCGATCTCGCCCCCGGTGCGGCCGGGGATGCGAATGGGGACCCGGGCCAAGCGCAGGATCGCCGGCTCAGAGGAGAAGACCGCGGTTTCGGCGTCCCGGTTCCGAAGCCGGCTGGCCACGTCGACCAGGTGGGCAAATGTCCGGCCCGGCGGAGCGATGAGGAAGACGGGGAAATCGTGTTCGACCAGCGCGATCGGGCCGTGCAGCAGATCCGCCGACGACAGGGGAAGCGCGACCACGTAGCAGGTCTCCATGAGCTTGAGCGCGAGTTCCCTCGCCGTCGCGAAGTCGTACCCGCGGCCGGCGACGATGCACTCGTGCATATACCGGTACCGCTCCGCAAGGCGAGCGATCTCCGCCTCCCGAGCGAGCACCGCACTCTGCGCCGCCGGGATCACCGCGACGTCCCGGCCGAGCCCCCGGTCGCCGCCCCACGCCGCTCCGAGGGCGGCCAGGGCGATCACCTGATTGAGGTAGGTCTTCGTTGCGGCGACACTCCGCTCCGCGCCGGCGTGCGTCAGCACAGTTTCCTGCGCGATCCGGGCCAGGGGGGATCGTGCCCCGTTGGTGATGGCGATGGTGAACGCCCCGTGCGCCCGCACGCCGGAGAGGAACGCCACGACGTCGGTGGAGCGTCCGGATTGCGAGATCCCGATGGCGACGGTTCGGCGCGTCCGCAGCTGGCCCCCCAGCAGCGTCACGACCGAGGGCGCGACCAGGGTGACCGGGACGCCGAGCCGGGTTTCCAGGACGTACTTGCCGTACAGCGCGGCGTTGTCCGAGCTGCCCCGTGCGGCGATCAGCACGGCGCCGGGCATCGATCGTCTGAGGCGGGCCCCCAGCGTCCGAATCCGCGGCCCCTCCCGGTCGAGCAGCCGGGTCGCGGCCCGCGGGGCGTCGCGAATCTCCTGGAGCATGTGCAGCAGTGTTCTCGCCATCGCACCGTCCCCTTCGGCCAGAGTCGGGCGGGGGTCCTGCCTGCGGCGCGCCGATCGGCGCGCCCATCCGCGGTCCGCGTCGTGACGAGCCCGGTCGTGCCGGGAGGACGATTTCGACCCGCTGTCGCCCGGCCGTGAAGCCCTTGAGCCGCTTGGGAGGCCGTCGCTGAAATCACGCTGACCTCACCTGGACTGCTCCCGGGCTCCGTCCAGATAATGGCGGTTTCTGTGACCGGATTCGGAGGAGGCCGCAGTACGTTGAGGATCCACCGCTGGCGCGGATGCTCTTCAGCTCAACTCGGCTGGCGTGGCTCTGGCTGATTGTACGGGTGTGGCTCGGCTCCAATTGGATGGAGGCCACGCTCTCGCACAAGATCGGGAATCCGGCGTGGGTGAAACCCGGCGCCGCGATCAAGGGGTTTTGGACGCAGGCAAGCGCCGTCCCGACGAACGGGAAGCCGATGATCGCATACGGCTGGTACCGGGACTTCCTCGGGTGGCTGCTCAGCATCCACGCAGAGGTGTGGACGGGGGAGCTGGTCGCCTTCGGAGAGCTGCTCATCGGGATCGCGTTGATCCTCGGCGTCTTGTCGGGGCCGCGGCCTTCTTCGGCGCCTTCATGAACTGGAACTTCATGATGGCCGGCACCGCCAGCACGAACCCGATGCGGTTCGCCGCGGCGATCTTGGTGATGCTCGGTTGGAAGGTCGCCGGATGCTATGGGCTGGATCGGTATCTGCTGCCGGCGCTCGGAACGCCCTGGCGGCGGGAAGTAGGGTCTTCGCCCACGGCCCCCACCAGGCGGTTCCGGCCTGAACGCCCGGTGCGCGAAACGTCCCAGCGGGAGTGAGGCCGGGGGAACGGCTTCACTCCTCGCATTTGCCGGATTTCGTGCGCGCCGACGGGCGCGGCATCCCCGTGTCACGTCCGGGTGGGGGTGGATGAGTCAAGCGGCTCGCCAGCGTCGTCCGCCACGGCCCCTTGATGAGGAAGTAATCCGCGGTCGAGTGAGGAACATATAGCAGAGAACGGGCCAGCCGCGGCTCTCCCGGGCTGGCTCGCTCCGTTGCGGCGGAAAGCGGCTGAGGAGGAGGGTCCCCTGAATAGGGCTGATTCCTGGAGCGCGGCGCCGGCCCACAGCGACACCGGGGGCCACCTGCCGGCCGGCGGGCCACTTGCCTTCACCTTCGGCAGCTGGTTCACCTGGACGGCCATCGGCGTGGCCTTCCCCGCGCTCGGCGTGCTGCTCGTCGCCGCCGCCGGGGCGCTCGCCGATGGCGCCTATGAAGCCCTCCCGGCGTTCGCAGCGACCCATGTCGCCACCCTGGGATGGGCGACGATGACGATCATGGGAGGCGCGACACAGATGGCGCCCGCACTTTTGGGGGCGAGGGTTCGGGCTGAGCGATCCGTGCCGTGGCTGTACGGTCTCTTCACGCTGAGCGTGCTGGCGATGATCGCGGGCTTCCTGGCAGGACGGTTCACCCTCGTCGCGGTCGGCGGGGCTGGCGTCATCCTGGCCTCGTGGTGGTTCGTGGCCCTGATGGTCTCGACGATCGCGTCGGCGAGGGCCAAGCTGTCCGTCCTGAGCCCCCAGATCCCGGCCGCGTTCTGCTGCTTTGTGCTGGTGCCGCTGTGGGGGACGGTCCTCGCGGCGAACCTGCGCTGGGCGTTCTGGCCCGCCCTGCTAGTGGCCCACCGGGGCCTGGTCGTCCACCTGGCCCTCGGCCTGGGCGGGTGGCTGGGCCTGATGGTGGTTGGGACATTCTACCGTCTGGTCCCGCTGGTGCACGGTGCGCGGGTGGCCAGCCCTCGGCGAGGATGGGGGATTCTCTGCTCGGGGGTGCTGGCCATCGCCGCGACGCTGGCCGGGACCGCCTGGGGGGTCGGCTGGGCTTTCCGCGCCGCGGCCCTCCTCGCATCGGGCGCCCTGGTGCTGTTCGCCCAAGAGGTCCTCCACATCCTCGCCCACCGGCGCAGCCGGGTGCCCGACCTGAACGTGTCGCACTGGCGTGCCGTCGTCGCCCACTCCACCGTTCTCGCCTGC
>DATEHM010000154.1:0-6584 GCA_035279545.1 bacterium
GGGCCAGCCAGGCGAAGTAGGGGCCGGCCCGCCGCAACCGCCGTTCCACCTCGGCGGGGGCCAGATGCAGCCCGGGCGCCACCGCCCGCGCGAAGGCCGCGGGGTCCGGGATCGCCCGGGGAATGGCGTAGATCGAGTCCACGACGACGTTGACGGCCAGCCAACGCCCGGCGCGGTCGACGATCTCCCCGCGCCGCCCCGGCAGCTTCAACGACTCCAGCTGCTGGCCGATCGCCAGCCGCTGCAGGCCGCGCGCCCGGAACACCTGCAGGTCGACCAGCCGGCCGAAGAGCAGCCCAAACGCGGCCACCCACGCCACGAAGACCACGATCAGCCGCCACCGGGACGCGTCCGGCGCGGTGGGCGTACCCCGGGGGGTCATTGCGGCGGCTCTGCGGCCGCCGCCTCACTCCGATGGAAGTAGGCGCCGATGCGCTCCCACAGCCCAGGCGGCCGCGAAGCCCCGTGGCGCGGTGCAGCCGGGGAGAGCGGGAGGGCGGCGATCTGCTCCGCCCTCGGGGCCCGCAACCCCATGCGGGTGTTGGCGATCTGCTCGATTCGAAGCGGGGCCCGGAGGGAGGAGGCGATGGCTTGGAGACGCTCGTGTTCGGACTCAAGCGCGGCGATGTTCTGCGTAAGCTGCAGGATCCGGTAGCCGATGTGTGCGGCATTGGACGTGGCTGCGATGTAGGCGATGGGCGGGAGTACGGCCAGTGCTGCGAATGTGAGGACGAGTGTGATGGGAGAACGTCTCCGCCGACGCCGGGTCGCCTCCTTCCCTCGTGGGCCCCAATGCTGCGGGATCAGCATCGGGGACGATGGTGTGTGTGACCTGGCCGGAGAGTTCATGCGACCCCCCGCAGGGGCGCCCAGCCGCCCGCCGGCTGCGGGAACGGCTCGTCCAGACGCTCCGCCGCCCGCATCCGGGCACTACGGGCCCGAGCGTTTCGGCGCACCTCGGCGAGCGAGGGGGTGACGGGCTTCTTCGTGATCACGCGCAGCAGACGCCGTCCGCCGCACACGCACGCGGGCAGGCCCGCGGGACAGGTGCAGCCCCGCGCGTACCGAGCGAAGGTCTGCTTGACGATCCGATCTTCGAGGGAGTGAAAGGCGATGGCGCAGATCCGCCCTCCGGCGCGGAGCCGGCCGATCGCCTGGGGCAGCCCGGCCTCCAGGGCCTCGATCTCCTGGTTCGTCGCGATGCGCAGGGCCTGAAACGTCCGGGTGGCGGGATGGTGGCGACCCCGCCCGCCTCCCATCGCCGACTCCACCGCCCGGACGAGGTCGCGCGTCGTGGTGAGCGGCCGCCGGGCGACAATCTGCCTGGCGATCCGGCGCGACGCGCGCTCCTCCCCGTAGCGGTAGATGAGGTCGGCCAGGTCGCGCTCGCGCAGCGTATTCACGAGGTCCGCGGCCGTCACCGTCTGCCCGCGGTCCATGCGCATGTCCAGGGGGCCCTGACGATCGAAACTAAACCCACGCTCCGACTCGAAGAGCTGCCGGCTCGATACCCCGAGATCGAAGAGCACCCCATCGACGAGCCCCGTCCCCGTCTCATCGAGGACCCGATTCAGATCGGCAAAACTGGCCTGGCGGAGGATCAGGTTCTGGCCGAACCGACGCAGCCGGTCCTCCGCCCGCCCCACGGCATCGGCGTCGCGATCGAGCCCGATCAGCCGCCCCGCGGGCGCGATCCGCCCGAGCAGCGCCTCCGCGTGCCCCCCGTCTCCGATGGTGGCGTCGACGATCACCGCCCCCGGCCGGGGCGCCAGCACGGCGAGCACCTCGTCCACCAGGACCGGGATATGCGCCGAGGTTTCGCTTGACTCCGCTGCCCGATTCATCCACAGGACCGCCACGGATCCGCCACACCAACTTTCATCGGTTCCCCCGCCTGAAGTCCCCGCAGGGGCGACGCTTACAGGTTCAGTTCCTCGATCTGCTTGGCCAATGCCTGCGGTGCCTTGACGATCTTGTTGAGCCGCGCCTGCCAGACCGGCGTGCTCCAGATCTCCAACCGGTTGCCCATGCCGATGATCGTCACGGCACGCGAGATGTGGGCGTATTTGCGCAGGGACGACGGGAGCGAGATCCGACCCTGCCGGTCCACGTCACAGTCCGCGCTGGCGCGCATCATCCGGGCGAAGTCCCGAAAGCGAAACGGCAGGGCGCGCAGCTTTTCCTCCACCGAGGGCCATTCCGTTTGCGAATACACCCAGATGCAGGGGTCGGACGCCCCGCGGGTCGCGATCACGCGCTCCCCCATCACGGAGCGAAAATTGGGCGGAATCACCACCCGCCCTTTCTCGTCCAGAGCGTATTCGGCTTCTCCCCTGAACATCCAGCCCGCCGCCCATCCGCTTCCCCACTCATCCCTATGAACACCCATCTTTCTCCACCATTCCCCAATCTCCTTCACAGGAGGACATGAGAGTTCGCGAATTCCCAAAAAAAATTAACCCCGCCTACGGGGTCGCCGGGCATACGGACACATGTTCGCCTAATCGATCATGTGGCGTCCGGCCCGGCGCGGGGAGGCCTCCCTCCGCATCTGCCGGGCGACGAATCCGGCCAGCCCGATCGCCATGAGGAGGTCGCCCACGCTCAACACGGCCCCCAGGCCGCCGATCCGGACGGGCAGCACATCCCCGAGAAGCGCCCACCGGGTGTCCGGGCCGGCGACCGTGTACCAGGGATCGCCGCTGCCGAGCGCCACCAAGCCGAGCACCTTGGCGGTCACCGGCATCCTCCCGCCGTTGGCGAGCATCACGAGCGTGTTGAGCGCGAGACCGATGAACAGGACGGACATCCAGGGGAGCCGGCGGTTGCGCCAGAGCACGACCAGGGCGCCCAGATCACCGGCTGCGAGCAGCGCGCGCGCCCCCGGGAGGGGCACGCGGGCCGCACGGGCAACCAAGACCAAGACGACGGCGATGCCGAGGAACGGGAGGTTCTTCAGGGGGACGCTTCCGAGCGCGCGGATGCACCCGCCCCGCGCCCACCCGATGCCCACCCCGGTGAGCGCGGCGAGCACGAGGATCAGAAGAGAACCTCCCGCCCGCCGACCTTGTGGCGAACGACGACGACGTCCGCGCTCTCCTGCAGGCGGCGGAGCGCATCGGTCATCGCGTCCACCCGCACCGATCGGAACGCGAAGTCTCCGGCCTCCGCCCGTTCGTCCTCGAACGCGGTCTTGCAGGCGGTGCAGTAGTGGCCGCGGGCGGGCAGAAACGAGCCCTTCACCTGGCTCCAGCGGACCGTGACGTGGCTGATGACGCTCCGCTTCCCGCAGTTCGGGCACCGCATGGTAGCCCCCATTATAACACAGGGCCCGAGCGCGCCTCCTCGACCGCAGATCCTTCCGTCCACGCTTTGCGATGCATCGGCGCGTCCGCACCGCCCATCCGTAGGGATGCCGCCGGCGCAGCGCGAAGAGCACGCTGCGCTCAGGAACTGAAGGAGGTGCGAACGTGACCGGCATCCAGCGCATCCGCCTCGCCGGGCTCCTCCCCGAACCCGTCAGCCACTACTGCGACGCGGTCCGGGCGGGGGACTTCCTGTATATCTCCGGGGTGGTGGCGATGGACCTGAACGGCCGTGTGATCGGGAAGGGCGACGCCGCGCGACAGGCGGAGCAGATCTTCGAACTCATCGGAGGCGTGCTGGCGCACGCCGGCGCGGACTTCTCCCGGGTCACGAGCGTCCTGATCCACCTGACGAACATGGACGACCGCGCCGTCATCAACCCCGTCCGGATCCGAGTCTTCGGCGAGCACCGGCCGGCCAGCACGCTCGTCCAGGTGACGTCGCTGATCCATCCCGACCTTCTCGTGGAGGTCACCTGCACCGCCTACCTGGGAGCGTAGGCGCTCCACGGCCGTCGGGTCAACGAGTGACCGACGGTGGACCGGCACCCCTCGGTCTTTCGTTTTGAACCGCTGAAGGCGTCCGCCGCGGCAGCTGTGGGGGAGTTTGGGGATTGGCCTCGTCGACTGACCGCTCTTGCTGGCCGGCGGCCATAGACCGGGGGCGACATGCTGCGGGACGGCCGTTATGCCGAGTAGGTACTTTGCCCCATCCACGCAACTGCGCCGCATTGGCCTTTTCCACGATGGCGCCGCCCCCGGTCGGCTCCACAATGTTCGTGCGGGTGAAATTCTCAAGGGGGGTGAGGGAGATGCGCTTCGGCCGCTTGCGCATCGTGGTTGGCATCCTGGTGACCTTGGCCGTGGGTGTGGCGGTCGCCGCACGGCCAGACCACCCCTGCCCCTCAACCGGTCCTGTCGCCCATGCCGTGTTCCCGATCACGGTGTCGGCGGGCGAATACAATTTAATGAATGTGGTGGCAAGTCTCCCTCCCGGGGGGCGCCGTGCCCTGCCATTATCACAGCGGTCTTGTGGTCGGCACGGTGATCTCCGGCGAGGCCACCCTGCTGTCGCGGGAGGGCGGAGAACAAATCTTCAAGACCGGCCAGAGTTGGATCGAGAAGCCCAATGAGGTAGGCGAGTTCATCAATCGGAGTCCCGGCTACGCGTATATCGTGGCGACCTACCTGGTGCCCAAGGGTGCAGCCGCGACCACGTTCCTCAAGAAGACCCCGCGTCTCATGAAGAGACGGGATTGCGGATGCGCATCTGTAGCCGGGGCGCTGAAGCCTCACGTGCCGGGGCGGTAACCCAATGTTAGGCTCGGCGCGAAGACGCCGTCATCATCTCGAGGTGCCCCGAGCGTCCGAATCCGACACCGGCGTCGCGTTCTCGTTCGGTGGCCGGCCATCAACCACCCGGTCAGCTCGCGCTGTGCGTCCACCGCCTCTTCGTGGGTGATCGCCCCGGTGCGTTCCATGGCCGCAAGCACTTCTCCGGATCGGCGGAGGGCCGCTTCTGGATGACGCAGCGGATCATCCTCCGACGGCCCGCGAGGCAGCCCCGCCAGCAGGGCGCTCTGGGCGAGGTCGAGCGCCCACACCTGGCGGTGGAAGTACACCTCGGCCGCTCGCCCCACCCCGTAGGCGCCTTCGCCGAAGTACACCGCGTTGAGGTAGAGTTCGAGGATTCGCGCCTTGGAGAACCACCGCTCGATGTGCAGGGCGAGCACCATCGTGATCAGGCGCCGGACCGGCGTCCGGTCCCCGCCCACCAGGACGACATCCGCGAGCTGCTCGGTGAGCGTGCTGCCCCCCTCCACGACCCGGCCCGCCCTGAGGTCGGCGATGGCGGCGCGGCCCAGCGCGAGACCGTCGATCCCTGGATGCTCGTAGAACCGCTCGTCTTCCGCCGCGACAATCGCCTCTTGGAGGGCCCGGGGGATGCGGGAGAGCGGAACGTAGCGGCCGCCGTGGGCGGCGAGCCCGGCACGAACGCGTGCGGGGAGAGCGCGCACCTCGGGGCGGGGCCAGGCCGCAACCCCAAGGCCGCCGAGGGCAGCGATCAGCAGGCCAACAGCCCAGGCCGCGCGCCGGCGCGTCTCGGGGCCTCCCTACGCCTGCGGTCTCACCGCTGACCGCGCACGAGTTCTTCTTCCGGCAGGCGCGCCCCGCTCACCCCGGATCCGCCAGGGGCAGCCACACCGTCACCGTGGTCCCGCGTCCAGGAAAACTGTCCACCTCGATCCGCCCGCCGTGGGCCTTCACGATCCACTCGGCGATGGGCAGGCCGAGCCCGCTCCCTCCGGCGGACCGGGCGCGCGCCCGGTCGGCCCGATAGAAACGCTGAAAGAGGTGCGGCAGGTCCTCCGGCTCGATCCCGCACCCGGTGTCGCCCACGATGATCCGGGCGAACGGCGCCTCGCGGTCCCAGGCGAGGTGGACCCTCCCCTCAGACGGGGTGTAGGTGATCGCATTGATCACGAGGTTGGTGAGGAGCTGCCGCAGGCGGTCAAGGTCGCCCAGCACGGTCAGCGGGCCCGCCCCGTGCGCCTCGAGGACAACGCCCTTCCGCCGGGCCACGCCCGCAAACTGCTCCTCCGCCCATCGGGCCACCGCATCGAGCGGCACGGCCGCGCGCTGGAGCGAGAGTCCACCGGCGTCCGCCCGCGCCAGCGTCAGCAGGTCCTCGGCGAGACGGACGAGCCGATCCACCTCCTGCGACATGCTGGCCAGCACCTCCCGGTACGCGACCGGCGTCCGCTCCCGTCGGAGCGCCACCTCCAGTTCGCCCTTGAGGATGGTCAGCGGCGTGCGCAGCTCGTGGGCGGCGTCCGCGGTAAACCGGCGTTCGCGCTCGAGCGTCTCGTCGATCCGATCGAGCATCTCGTCGAATGCCTGGCCGAGGCGCCGCACCTCGTCGTCGGGTCCGCCCAGATGGATCCGACGGCCGCGGGCCCCTGCCCCGATCGCCCGGGCCGTTTGGGTGATCCGGTCGATGGGGGAGAGGGCGATGTATGCGAGCAACTGCCCGACCGCGGCGGCCACCACGACGGCACCGGCCCCGCCGGTCAGCAGGAGCCACCGCAGGCGCTCCAGCGGCTCGGTGACGGGCGCGAGCGGCGCGGCGATCTGCACGACCCCGATGATCGAGCCCCGGCGGGTGATCGGGGCGCTGTGTACGAGCAGCGGCCCCACCCCCGGCACCGCGGTCCGGTC
>DATEHM010000155.1:0-8448 GCA_035279545.1 bacterium
CCGTTCGATCAGGCGCGCGACCGGGCCGTGGCCGACCTGGAGACCCGGGACCGCCGCCTCGCCCACGAGCTCGCCGCCGGGGTCCTCCGCCGGCGTGCCGAGCTGGACCGTACCCTCGATCTGTCCCGCGCGGATCCCCGCCTGCACGACGTGCTTCGCCTGGGCGCCTACCAGCTCCGGTGGCTGAACCGCGTGCCGGCGCACGCCGCGGTGTCCACCAGCGTCGAGCTGGCCCGCGAAACGGCGGGAGAGGCGGCGAGCGGATACGTCAATCAGGCTCTGCGGCGGCTGGGCGAGCGCCCCTCGGACCCTGCGGACCGGCCCGGGGTGCCGACGCATCCCGAGTGGCTGGTGCGCCGGTGGGTCGAGCAGTTCGGCACTCAGGAAACCGAAGGGCTGGCGGAGTGGAACGACAGCCAGCCGCCCCTGACGGTTCAGGCCGCGCGGTGGGATCAACCGGTCCTCGCGAAGCACTTCGTCGAAGCGGGACTGGCCGTGGAGCCCGCTCCCTGGGATGCCGGACTCCACATCCGCCGCACCGGACCCGACGAGACGCTCGCCCCGCCCCTGTTCCCGGGATTCGAGGCGGGCGGGTTCATCGTCCAGGATGCCTCGGCCCAGCTGGTATGCCGGTTTGCCGCCATTCCTCCGGGGGCGTACTGCTACGATGCGTGCGCGGCACCCGGCGGCAAGTCGGTGACCCTGGAGCGGCTCGGGGCCCGGGTGGTGGCCGGCGACGTCCGCCGGGACCGGCTGGGCCGGTTGAGCGAGAACCTCAAACGCGCCGGAGTGGCGATTCGGATGCTTTGCGCCGATCTTCTTTCCGCGCCTTTCGCCAGCGGCAGCTGGGACGCAGTGGTGGTGGATGCGCCCTGCACCGCCACCGGTACCATGGCCCGTCACCCGGACGCACGCTGGCGGATCACGCCCGACGCCATCGAGCGCGCCGCCACCCGACAGCGTCTCCTGCTCCGCACCGCGGCGCAGCTGGTCCGGCGCGGTGGGACGCTGGTGTATGCAACGTGCTCGCTGGAACCCGAGGAGAATGAAGCGATTGTCGAGGATTTCCTGACGCACGAGCGGGGCTTCGGCCGTGCCCCGGTGACCGACGCGGTTCCGCGACGGCTCCTGCTCACATCCGCCGGGGACCTCCAGACCTTGCCGCAGCGCGACCGCATGGACGGGGCGTTCGCGGCCCGCCTGGAGCGCGTCCGCTGATGCGGTTCCGACGGCATCTGCCACCCCTCTCGACGTGGAGCGCGGCGGTGCACACGCCCGAGGTCCGCATGGATCGCCGGAATGTCCTGCGGTGGGCCGGGTATTGTGTGGCCGCGGCCCTGGCCGGGTATCTCGTGGCCGCCCTGCTCCTCTTTCCCGCGCCGGTCTTCCGCTCCCGCCATCCCGTGCCCCGCGTCCTCGGCATGACGCGGACCGATGCGCTGGCGGCCCTGCAGAAAGCCCAGCTCCAGGTGCGGGACTCGGGCACCGAGTCACACCCGACGGCGCCCGCGGGCACGGTCATCTGGCAGGATCCTCCTCCCGGGGTCGACGCCCCCACGGGGACGCGCGTGGGGATCGTCAGCAGCAGTGGTCCCTCGAAGGTGGCCGTCCCCGACGTGACGGGCTACGATGCCTCGATGGCTCAGCAGATTCTCGGTGCCGCGGGGCTGACGGTCTCGCGCACCGACTCCGTGCAGGCGCCGACGGTGCCGCCGGGGCTGGTCGTGGTCACCCGTCCGCCCGCCGGGAGTGTGGCCAACCCCGGCACGGGCGTGGTCCTCGTGATCAACCGGGGCGCGCCGACCATCCCCGTCCCCGACGTGGTGGGCATGGCCCTCTCGGACGCACGGGAGAAGCTCGAGGAAGCGGGCCTGGTGGTCGGCGCGGTGACGCGCCGCCGGGTGTCGGGAGCGAACCCCGGCACCGTCATCGGTCAGTCCCCGGCGGCGGCAACGCTCGCGGCGCCGGGATTGGTCGTGGACCTCATCGTGGCGAGGGCTCCCCAATGAGCCCCGGGGGGGCCGTGCGGATCGCGCCGAGTATCCTGTCCGCCGACCTGACCCGGCTGGCCGAGCAGGTAGATCAAGTGGCGAGGGGGGGCGCGGACTGGCTGCACGTGGACGTGATGGATGGCCGCTTCGTCCCCAATCTGACGTTCGGCGCCAACATGGTCACGGCCTTGAAGAAGATCTCGAGCCTGCCGGTCGACGTCCATCTGATGGTGGTCGAGCCCGAGCACTACATCGCGCCCATGGCGGACGCCGGAGCGGCCAGCCTCACGTTCCACCCTGAGGCCACGATCCACGTCCAGCGTCAGCTCGCGGCCATCCGGCAGCGCGGCATGAAGGCCGGGCTGGCGCTGAATCCCGGCACGCCTCTCGGTCGCGCAGAGGAAGTGCTCGACGACCTCGACCTGCTCCTCATCATGACGGTCAACCCCGGCTTCGGCGGACAGAGCTACCTCCCCGCGTCCGACCGGAAGATTCAGCGGGCCCGAGCGCTCCTGTCCGGCAGCCGCCGGGACATTTCCCTCGAAGTAGACGGCGGCATCGGCCCCGACACCATCGCCGGCGCCCACAAGGCGGGCGCCGATACCTTCGTGGCGGGACAGGCGGTCTTCGGCGCGGCCGATCCAGGAGCTCAGGTCAGGGAGCTGCGCCGCCGCTGCGGAGGGGCCACGTGACCCGCAAGCGCTGGGGGATGGTCGGTGGCGCCGTCGGTGCCGTCATTCTGGTGGTGGCGCTGGTGATCAAGATTCTGCCGCAGATCACGCTCGTGGGAGTCGGATCCCAGGCGCCTGATTTTCACGCCATCGATCTGACCACGGGCCGGGCGAGAACGATCGCGGATTACCGGGGGAAGGTGCTGCTCATCAATGTCTGGGCGACCTGGTGCGAGCCCTGCCGGGTCGAGATGCCGGCGATCGAGCGTCTGCACCACCTGGTGACGGATACCACCTTCCGGATCGTGTCGGTAAGCATCGACAAGGGAGACTCGAGCGGGGTCACGGCATTTGCCCGGTCGTTCGGTCTGACCTTCCCGATCTTGCAGAATCAGAGTGGCGACATTCAGGACATCTACCAAACCACCGGAGTTCCGGAGAGCTTTGTAGTCGACCGGAACGGGGTCATCGTGAAGAAGGTCATCGGCGCGGTCGAGTGGGATGGACCGGTCAACGTGGACCTCATTCGCTCCCTCATCCATGCGCATTAATCTGACGCAGCTTTTCACCCGCAACTGGCCCCTCAAGCTGGCCGCGCTGTTCCTGGCGATCCTGCTCTATGTGGCGGTCGCGGCCCAGCAGCCGATCAACCAGACCTTCACGCTCAATCTGAAAGTCAGGGTGCCCCCCGGTCGCGCCCTCCGCAGTGCCCCCCCGCCCGTCGTCGTGGTGGTCGAGGGGCGCGGCGGGGAGCTCCTCAAACTCCGGTCGTTCGACAAGACCATCTCGGTGACGGTCCCCGACACCCTGGCGGGCGGTACCTGGCATCTGGCCCTGCGGGCGTCCGACATCGGGATTCCGAAGAACGCGGACGTGCAGGTCACCGACATCACGCCCCGCGACATCTCGGTCATGCTCGACTCGGTGGCGCGGAAGGACGTCCGGATCGTCGCCCGCGTCACGGTGTCGGCCGACTCGGGTGGCGTCCTTCAGGGCGGCCTCGCCATCACCCCGAACCTGGCGCACCTGGTCGGCCCCGATCAGCTCCTGGCCACCATCGACTCGGTCACCACGGTGCCCACCGAGCTCACCGGCCTCTCGGGCCCCTTCGTCCGCACCGTGCCGCTCGACACCACCAACCTCGGCGTAATCCGGATGGCGCCCCGGGACGTACAGGTTTCCGGAGAGATCGCGGTCCCGGCGCACCGGGTGTTCGGCGGCATTCCGGTCGAGACCGGCGCGGGGGTTCCTACCGGCTTCGTGTTCTCCCCCGACCGGGTGTCGGTGGAGGTCGCGGGCGCCGCACCGCGGCTCGCCAATCTCACCCGGGACAGCGTGAAGGTCATCGCGCGATTCTCGGGCGCCGCGGCGGCCGGCGCGGCGGCGCATCTCACCGTCCTCACGCCCCCCGGCATCGCCGGGCACGCGGTCCCGGACTCGGCCGCCCTCAAGACGGCCCCCAGACACAAGTGAGCGACGTCGTCCTCGGTATCGAAACGTCCTGCGACGAGACCTCCGCCGCCGTGCTGGTGCGGAACGGCTCGGCGCCCCCCGAGCTCGCCAGCCTGGTGATCCTGTCGCAGGACATCCATCAGGTGTTCGGCGGCGTGGTGCCGGAGCTGGCCAGCCGGGCGCACCTCGCGGCGTTGCCGTCGGTGGTCGAGCGCGCGCTCGACCAGGCCGGCGTGGCGTTCGGCGCCGTGGATGCCGTTGCGGTCACCGCGGGCCCGGGGCTCGTGGGTGCGCTGCTCGTCGGGGTGGTCTACGCCAAGTCCCTGGCGTACGCCGGGGATCGCGCGCTGATCGGCGTCAACCACATGGAGGGACACCTCTTCGCGCCCGCGGTCGAGGATGCCGAGCTCTCGCCTCCGTTCGTGGCCCTCCTCGTGTCGGGGGGGCATACCATGCTCCTCGACGTGCCCGAATGGGGCCGCTACCGGCTCATGGGCGCCACCCGCGATGACGCGGCCGGCGAGGCCTTCGACAAGGTGGCCATCCTCATGGGCCTGGGGTACCCCGGCGGCCCGGCGATCGAACGCCTGGCCCGCGAGGGCGATCCCGGAAACTTCCGCTTCCCGCGGCCCATGAAGGACGACGGCTTCGAATTCTCGTTCTCGGGGCTCAAGACGGCGGTCCTGCACGCCGTGAAGGCGAGCGACAACCTCGAGCGGGACCGCCCGCACCTGGCCCGCGCATTCCAGGATGCCGTCCTGGACGTGCTGGTCACCAAGCTCGACCGCGCGGTGCAGGCGACCGGGTACAAGACTGCGGTACTCGGGGGCGGCGTGGCGTGCAGCAAGGCACTGGCGAGCCGGGCCGCCGAGCAGCTCCGGGGCAAGGCACGGGTCTCGGTCGCGAGCCCGCGACTCAACACCGACAACGCCGGCATGATCGCGCGCGCGGGCTGGTGGCATCTGGAGCGCGGCGAGCGAAGCGACTTCACGCTCGACGCCCGGGCCGACTTGCCCATTCCTGGATTGGAACCCTACCAGTCCCCCATGCCCAATTCCCCATCTCCCAGATCACGATGACCGTCTACCCGCTCATCCTGCACCTCGGCACCTGGCCCCTTATCGGTCAGCTCACGGTCACCGGCTACGGCCTGATGATGATGGCCGCCTTCCTCGCCGCCGGATACGCCATCCAGATCGAGCTGCGGCGCCGGGGGCTCGACGAGGAATACGCGGCGAGCATCGTGTGGTGGGCGGTGATCGGGGGATTGGTCGGCGCCAAACTCTGGTACGTCGCGCTCACGCACGATCCGGAAGTCCTGTTCAAGCGGGGGGGCTTCGTCTGGTACGGGGGCCTGATCGGCGGATCGGGAGGGGTCCTCCTCGCCGGGTGGCTCCGGAAGGTCCCGTGGCGGTTCACCGGGGATCTCGTCGCCGGACCGCTGGCCCTCGGCTATGCGCTGGGCCGGGTGGGGTGCTTCCTGGTGAATGACGACTACGGCATTCCGACGTCCCTGCCGTGGGGCATGAAGTTTCCGCAGGGCCTCCCGCCGACCACCGTGAGCGAGCTCGAGCACCTGCACGTGACGTTCCCGGCCGGCATGAATCCGACGACGGTGGTGGCGGTGCACCCGACCGAGATCTACGAGACCGCCGTCATGCTGTTGGTGTTCTGGTGGCTCTGGAAGCGGCGGGCACACGCCCACGGGATGGGCTGGCTCTTCGGATGCTACCTGATCCTCTCGGGGGCGGAGCGCTTCCTGATCGAAATCCTGCGGGCCAAGGATGACCGGCTTCTGGGTCCGTTCACGCTCGCGCAGGTGACGGCCCTGGGCATCGTGGGGATCGGAGTCTATCTGGCGCGGAAATGGGCGGCGCCGGACGGGACCGGAGCCGATCTCCCGCATGTCCTGGCTCCCAAGCCGGCGCCGACCAAGGCGATGCCGGCGACGACCTAGGCGGGCCGGGCCCCTCTCCGCATCATCGCCCAGACCACCGCCACCAGGGCCAGGGCCAGCAGCGCCCCCTGCGCCCACATCGACTGGGCGGTGGGATAGATGCCGAGGGCCGGGAGGCGCGGGCCCCATTCGACGGGGCGCATCCCCACCACACCGGCATTCTGCAGCTCCGCGACACCCTTTCCCGCAAACACGAACGCCATGTAGTAAAGGAGGCCGCCGGTCACGGCAAAGAAAGGCCGGAGCGGGAGCCGCATGCCAAAGAGATTGATCGCGAGGTAGATGAGCACGAGTCCCACGCACCCTGCCGCCAGGCCGGCGACTACCGCCGCCACCCCGCCGGTGCTGCCCCCCGAGAGCAGGGCCTTGTAGAAGAGGATGGTCTCGAAGCCTTCCCGGTACACCGCGAGAAACGCCACACCCGCCAGGGCCCAGCGCGATCCCGACGAAAGCGCGCTCGACACCTTCCCGCGGACGAATGCGGTCCACTTGTCCGCTTCGATTTTGGAGAGGAGCCAGTAGCTGACATAGAAGAGCACGAGGGTGGCCAGCAGCATCGTCCACCCCTCGAGTGCCTCCCGCTGATTCGTCGTGACCTCGAAGAGCAGCTCGACGCCCGCGAAGGTGGCGAGCGACGCCAACACGGCCAGCCAGGCCCCCCAGGCCACATCCCGCCGGCGCTCCACCGCTCCAGCCTTGGCCAGAAAGGCCATCAGGGCGCCGATGATCAGAATGGCCTCAAAGCCCTCCCGCAGGGTGATGCCGAGGGACTCGAGGAACAAGTTCGTCCGCGAGTCCCGGTCGGCCACCTCCCGCTCGGCGCGCTCGAGCCCGGCCAGAATCTGCCGGTGCATTCCGGCCAGCTCGGCAGGTTGGGCCCCCGCGGCGGCGCGGGTCCGGAGATTCGCGAACTCATCTTCGAGCTCGCCCGCCAGCGGCCCATTCCGGGCCCGGACCTCCGTCTCTACCTGCTCGAAGGCGAGGTAGGCGTCGAAGACCTGGTCCGCAGACCGGTGCGCGACCGCGGAATCGAGCCGGACCCGAACCGTGGCGAACGCGGCGACCAGCTTGGCGTCGGGCGAGAGCGTCGCGACGTATGCGGTGACCGCCCAGCGATCGGCGTCCGTGAGGGTGCCGTCGAAGCGCGGCATGGCCGTGCCCGGGACACCAATGGTCACCTTGCGGTAGACATCGATCGGCGTGACGGTGCGCATGGCGGCCGGGTCGGCGAGGTTGGCGGGCGGAGGATTCAGCCCCCGCCCCGCGGGACCGTCACCCCGGCCGGCAAGGCCATGGCAGGACGCGCATTGCTGCTGGAAGACCGACTGGCCACGCGCCACCGAGGGTGGAACGGCGGGATATTGATTGAGCGCGTCGCCGAACGCCGCCGCGATGCGCTGGACGATCACGTCGGCCCAGTGCGCCACCGAATCGGGTGCCGGTGCGGCAGGCCGGTCGAGCGACGTCCGAAGTCCAGCGACCAATACTCCGACGGACTCCCGCAGGGAGTCGGGGAGTGTCGCGACGTCCCTCTCCGCCTGGTCCAGAAAGAGGCGCGCCTCGGCCACTTCCTCGGGCGCGGTAATCCGCCCGCCGGCGGCCGGTACTCCGTTGCGATACTCCTTCGCCGCGAGCGAAATCCCTGCGACCATCCGCCGGGCCGCGATCACCGACGATGAGTCCTTCCCCTGCGCCGGAAGGGGGCCGGCCAGGGAGAGCAGAGCCATAGCAAACATGAGAGGGGAGCGGATGAGAATGGTTCTCAGCTTGGGTGAACCGAATACTAGAGTGAGCTTATCGGGAATGCAACGTCAACGGGAGACGACGATCGCGACCGCGACGGCGGCCTGGTGTGTGTGCGACAACGACAACATCACCTGGGCGGCGTTCAACTCCTTCGCTCGTTGTGCCGCGAGTCCGTGCAGGGTCACCTGCGGCCGTCCGTCCTGCTCCCGGACGACCTCGATTTCCCGCCAACCGATTCCGCGAGCCGCCTCACTCCCCTGCAACGCCTTGTAGACCGCTTCCTTCGCCGCGAGCCGCACCGCGACATGTTCCGCCGGATCGGGACGGCCACGGCAGTATTCCGCCTCGGCGGGAGTCAGGAGCCGATCGAACACGTGCGACCCCTTTTCCGCGAGCATCCGCCGCGCGCGGTCGACTTCCACGAGGTCGACACCGACGCCGAGCGCGTTGAGCATCAGAAACGGAGGAGCCGCGCCAGCCAGACCGGCGCATCGACGTATCCACCGAGAATCAATCCGAACCACAGCAAGGCGCCCGCGCCCACGGCCCACAGGAGCAGGACCGGCCACAGAGAGGGCCGCCACTGCGCCAGCGCCGTCAACTCCGGTTCCCAGCGCCTCCGTTCCGCCTG
>DATEHM010000156.1:0-2709 GCA_035279545.1 bacterium
CGATCCAGCGCGTCGGTGCCTTGCGGCGTTTCGTGGAGGGGTTGGAGCATGTGCTCGATCTGTAGCCGGGAGGGACCGGGATGCCTGGGTACGAGGTAGCGGTCGTCGGCGCGACGGGCGCGGTGGGGCAGACGGTGCTGCGGGTGCTCGAGGAACGATCGTTCCCCGTCGCGGCGCTGCGGGTGACCGCCAGCGCCCGCTCCGCCGGGCGCACGGTGGCGTTTCGAGGCCAACCGCACACCGTGGTGGAGACGACGCCGCAGGCGCTCGCCGGCGTGCGGATCGCCTTTTTCGGCGGCGGGGATGGCGCGAGCGAGCGCTTCGGACGCGCGGCCGCCGCGGCGGGGACCCTCGTCATCGACAAGAGCTCCACCTTTCGGATGGCCCCCGACGTGCCGTTGGTCATCCCGGAGGTCAACCGCCACGCCCTGCGGGATCACCGGGGAATCATCGCGAACCCGAACTGCTCCACGATCACGATGCTGATGGCGCTCGCTCCCCTCCACGCCGCCGTCCCTATCCGGCGGGTGGTGGTCTGCACCTACCAGTCCGTCTCGGGCGCCGGCCGCGACCAGATGGACGCGCTCCTGGACCAAGCCCGCCGCCTCCTGACCGACGAGGCGTTGCTCCGGGGGCGGCCCCAGCCGGATGCGGTGGAGCGGGTGGCGGGCACGGCACAGCCGATCGCCTTCAACCTCCTGCCGCAGTGGACGTGGAAGCCCGGGGGCGTGACGGAAGAAGAGGACAAGATGATCCACGAGACCAGGAAGATCATGGAGGCCGACCTCCCCGTCAGCGTGACCACGGTCCGGGTCCCGATCCTCATCAGCCACCTCCTGGCGATGCACGTGGAGTTCGCCCAGCCGTTTCCCGTCGAGCGGGCGCGCGCGGTGCTGGCCGCCGCTCCGGGCGTCGAGGTGGCCGACGATCCCGAGCGGGGCGTGTTTCCGACCCCGCTGTACGCGACCGGGCGGGACGCCTGCATCGTCGGACGCCTGCGGCCCGACCCGACGGTCCCCCACGGCCTCTGCTTGGTGGCGGTGACCGATAACCTACGGAAGGGCGCGGCCCTCAACGCGGTGCAGATCGCGGAGGCGCTGATCGCCGACGGGCTCATCGACGGCCGCCAGAATCCGAGGCCGCCGAGCAGGAGCCTGGCCGGGGGATCCTGAACGTTTTTGGAGAGGGCGGCACCCCGGCCGACCGAGACCACTTGGGGAGGGAGAGCGATGGCCAGTTTTGGGCAGGTACTCACCGCCATGGTGACGCCGATGGACCGCACGCTGGCCGTGGACTACGATCGGGCGGCGGCGCTGGCCAAGCGACTCGTTGACGCTGGCTCAGACGGACTGGTGGTGTGCGGGACGACGGGCGAGTCCCCGACGCTCACCGACGAGGAGAAGGTCCGGCTGTTCGTCACGGTCCGCGAGGCGGTCGGCACCCGGGCGAAGGTCATCGCCGGGACGGGGACCTACAACACCGCGCACAGCATCCACCTGACGCGTGAGGCGGAGCGGATCGGCTGCGACGGCGTGCTGCTGGTGAACCCGTACTACAACAAGCCCTCCCAGGAAGGGCTGTACCAACACTTCAAGGCCGTGGCGGAGAGCACCCGACTTCCGGTCATGCTCTACAATATCCAAAGCCGGACCTCGGTGAACTGCGAGCCAGCCACGATCGCCCGGCTCGCCGAGGTGCCCAACATCGTCGCCGTCAAGGAAGCGAGCGGCAACCTCGACCAGATGTCGCAGATCCGCAAGCTGACGCCCCCGGAGTTTCTTCTCTACAGCGGAGACGACAGCCTGACCCTTCCGCTGCTGGCCGTGGGCGGGACGGGCGTTGTCAGCGTGGCGTCCCACCTGGCGGGCCGCGAGATCAAGGCGATGATCCAGGCGTTCCAGGCCGGGGACGTGAAGAGGGCGCTGGCGATCCATCTGCGTCTCTGGCCCCTGTTCAAAGTCATCTTCATCACGACGAACCCGACTCCGGTCAAGGCGGCGCTGGCGATGGCCGGCTTCGATGTGGGCGGCCTTCGTCTGCCGCTCATCGAGGCGACCCCCGCGGAGCGCGAGCGGATCGGGGCCGTGCTCAGAGATCTCGCGCTCACCCCGGTCGCGGCCTGAACGAGGCATCTCCGTCGCGCGACCGCCCCGGGGGCTTCCCGCCCTGCACGCCCGGATTCGGCGGTGCCGCCGCTGTCCGCTGTGGCGCACACGGACTCACGCCGTCCCCGGCGAAGGCTCGGTCCGCAGCGGCGTGATCATGGTGGGAGAAGGCCCGGGCAGGGAGGAGGACCTCACCGGCCGGCCGTTCGTGGGCCGGGCGGGCGGGCTCCTCGATGCTCTGCTGGCAAGCGTGGGGCTCGGTCGCGAGGACGTCTACCTGACGAACGTCGTCAAGGACCGCGCCACGACGGCGGGGGATCGTCCGCGGGACCGTCCGCCGACACCCCGGGAGATCGCGGCGTGCGCACCCTGGCTGGCGGCCCAGGTGGCGCTGCTTCGCCCCCGCATCGTGGTCACCCTCGGCCGCCACGCGCTGCGGGCGTTTCTTCCGGACGCGCAGATCAAGGAGGTTCACGGCCGTCCGCTGCGGCGTGACGGGATGACGATCCTGCCGCTCTACCATCCGTCCTACGCGCTGCACAATCCCAACGTCCGCCCGGTGCTGTTCCGCGACATCCAGGCCCTCGCCGCACTGCTGCCTCCG
>DATEHM010000157.1:0-2537 GCA_035279545.1 bacterium
CGCCCGCCTGGGCCGACAGCGCGCCGCGCACCTCTCCGCGATTCAGCGAGACGGCTGCCACCCGGACGACCGCCTCCGACGGGAGCGGGGACGGCGCCGCGACGGACCGCAGCACCAGCCGGCCGGGCGCATTCGGATCGACGATCACGGCGTTGATTTCAGGCATGCGGTCCCGCCCCCGGGTGCGGATGTGGGTTCCCGGCGCGAACGCGCGCGGGCTCTTTCCGATAACGACGATGGGCCCCCCGGAATTCTCGTTCCGGCTACTCGAGCGGGGGCCGCTGCCCGGCCCACGGCTGGATCGCCTCAAACCCCGCGGCCGCGCGAAGCACGAGCGCATCGGCATGCCAGCGTCCGACGATCTGCAGGCCGACCGGTAGCCCCTCGGCGGTGAACCCGCACGGCACGCTGGCCGCCGGATAGCCGGTGAAGTTAAACGGATACATGAACGGCACCCGATCGAGGAAGAGCAGCGGGCGTCCCTGCGCGTCCGGGGGCCCTTCGTTGGCGCCCGCGTCCACGGACCAGGCCGCGACCGGCATCTGCGGGGTCAGCAGCAGATCGTAGGAGTCGAAGAACTCGCGCACCGCCTGGTAGAAGACGGTGCGGGCGAGCAGCGCCTTGGCGTACTCGATCGCGCTGATCTTGCCGGCGGCGAGGAGCATCTGCGCGAGCGTCGGCTCGATCCAGGCGGGGCGCTCGATCGCCCGGTCGATCATGCGCGCTCCGATGCTGACCTGCCAGATCACCTTGTGGAACTCTCTCGGGTCGGGCCACCGGATCGTCGGCGCCTCCAGGTCGCAGCCGAGGTCGGGAAAGCGCCGGGCCGCCCGCTCGGCGATCGCCCGCACCTCGTGGGCCACCTCGGAGGTGGCGTAGCCAAGGTCTGCGCTCCAGGCGACCCGCAGGCCCTTGAGATCTCCGTCGCAGGCCCGCAGATAATCTTCCGGCGGCGCGTCGATCGTCAGCGGGTCGCGGGGGTCGGGCCCGGCCATGACGCTCAGCATCAGCGCCGCATCCCGGACGGTCCGGGCGATCGGCCCGTTGTGCGAGCGGGCGGACCAGTAGTCGGCGTTCGGGTGATACGGCACGCGGCCGAAAGAGGGCTTGAGCCCGAAGACGCCGCACAGCGCCGACGGAATGCGAATCGACCCGGCGCCATCCGAGCCGTGGGCGAGCGGTCCCAACCCCGCGGCGACCGCCGCCCCCGCGCCTCCCGATGAGCCGCCGGAGGTCCGGTCCAGCTTCCAGGGGTTCCGGCACGGCGGGCCGATCAGATTGTCGCACATGTCCTTGTGCCCGAAGTGCGGGGTGTTGGTCTTTCCGAGGAGGACGCCCCCGGACGCCCTCAGGCGCGAAGCGACCACGCCGTCTTCGGCCGGGACGTTGTGCTCGAAGAACTTCGAGCCGAACGTCGTCCGAATGCCCGCGGTTGGCTCGAGATCTTTAATCGAGTACGGAATCCCATCGAGCGGCAGGCCCACCTCCCCCTCCAACGCTCGGGCTTCCGCCGCCCGGGCCTCCTTGCGGGCGAGGTCCGGGGTCACGGTGATGAACGCGTTCAGCATGGGGTTGAGCCGGTCGATGCGGCCGAGCATGGCCTCGGTCAACTCCACCGGTGAGAGCTGCCGGGCGCGGATCAACCGCCGGAGCTCGACCGCGGGCGTATAGCACAGATCGGTCATCTCCACCACCTACCCTCCCGGCGCCGGGGCGAGGGCGTCCCCGCAGCCGATGTCCTCGATCCACCGCCGCGTCTCTCCCAACACGACCCGGGGGGCCGAGCGGAGGTCGGCCGCGCGCGTGCCGCCGCTGAGGAACACGGCGACCCGAAGCTCTTCGAGGAACTGGGTGATCCAGGCCTCGACCGCCGCATCCCCGTCCAGCGCCGCGGAAAGGAGGGGGCTGGCGACTCCCACCAGCGTGGCCCCGAGCGCGATCGCCTTGGCGGCGTCCAGGCCCGTCCGCACCCCGCCGGTGGCGATGAGGGGAAGGGCGGCGGGGACGGCGGCGACGATGGAGACCGCCGTGGGAATGCCCCAATCGGCGTACACCCTCCCGACCAGGGCGCGCCGGAGATCGTGCTGCGCCTCGGCCCGCGCCGTCTCGATCGCCGCGAAACTGGTCCCGCCCATTCCGCCCACGTCGAGCGCCCGGAACCCGAGGGCGCGCAACTCGAGGGCGGCGCTCGGGGAGATCCCGGCACCGGTCTCCTTGGCGATCGCCGGCACGGCGAGCGACGCCACGGCGTCGGCGAGCGCCTGCCGCAGCCCCCCGACCCGGCGGTCCCCTTCGGGTTGGATCGTCTCTTCAAGGAAGTTGAGATGCACGGCCAGGGCGTCTGCGCCGATCATGGCCACGGCGTCCGCCAACTGCCGCCGGGTCAACGGCGGGCCGCCCTCCTGCGCCACCAACTGGGCGGCGCCGACGTTGGCGATGAGCAGCGCGTGCGGCGCCGCCTCCCGCGCCACGGCGTACGTGCGGGCGAGCGCGGGGTTGTGCAGGGCCGCGCGCTGGCTCCCCAGGCCCATCGCCAC
>DATEHM010000158.1:0-19400 GCA_035279545.1 bacterium
CAGGTGCAGGGACTGATGAGGCAGGCAATCGGATAAAGGCAGGCGGGGAATGTCTGACACCACCACCAGTTCCATACCCACAGCCTTCTCGCTGCCCCCTCTAACTCCATTCCATGTCATTTCTCGGACACACACCTAGCGGACATCTCCCTCGGCCCCCTCTCATTTCACAAAGACCCACGTGGGTTTGAGCAGTTGGAATCCGATCAACCCAATCACCGCGGTGATGGCCACCAACAGCGGATTGCTGACCTTCCAGCGGGCCCAGCGCGACCATGCCCATCACCCCGATGAGCGCGGTGAGCCAGTCCTCGATCGCGATTCTCCCCAACAGCACCCCGGCACCCAGGATCGCCCCAATCGCCGCTGCGTAGGCACCTTTCACGAAGCCCTGGATATTCGGATGCTCCCGATGGCGGATCAGGATCGGTGCGACCATGAGCACGAGGAGAAAGGACGGCAGGAAGATGCCGATGGTCGACAAGAGCGATCCCCAAAAACCCGTCACCACGTATCCGACGAACGTCGCGGTGATCACCACCGGCCCCGGGCTCAGCATGCCCATCGCCACCGCGACGAGGAACTGCTGTCCGCTCAGCCAGCCCGTCTGCTGGACCAGCCCTTTCTCGAGGAAGGGGACGATCACGAGGCCGCTCCCGAACGTGAGACTCCCCGCCTTCTGAAAGAAGACGGCTAGCTGGCCGAGGATGGAGCCCGTCGGCACAATCACCGCCCCCGCCTTGGCGGCGACCCCGGCCAGCAGCGGGGGGGGTGGCACCCCCGATCGTCTACGGAACAGCGTCCCGTACTAGGCAATCCCGATCGCGCCCGAGACGAGGAACAAGAGCGCCGCCTCGGCCTGCAGGGCGACCGTGACGACGAAGCATCCTGCGGCGATGACCCACTGCAGGCGATCCTCCATGCCCAGCCTGGCCAACCGGTAGCATGAATACACGATGAGGGCAATGACGGCCGGGCTCACCCCGTAGAAGATGGCTTTGACGGGCGGGGGGTCGCCAGTGGACGTACCGCGCCCCCACCGCGGCCACGAGGAGAAAGTTGGGCAGGATGAACGCCCAGCCTCCGGCCCACGCGCCCCAGAACCCGCCGCGAATGTAGGGGATGAAGATGCCCACCTGAATGGCCAGCGGCTCGGGAAGCGATTGGCACACCGCCACCCCCTCTCGGAACTCTTCCCTGCTGAGCCACCGGCGTTCTTGGACGAGGTTCCTTCTCCATCTGCCCGACGAGGGCCACGGGGCCACCGAAACCGATGGCGCCGAGGCGGAGGTAGTAGACGACGAGATCCCGCAGGGGCACCCGACGCGCCATTTCTCGACCGCTCATTCGCCACCCCCCACCATGACGCTAGGTCTCCTCGTACACCGCCGCCCGGCAGCTGCGCGGGAGGAACACATAGAGGAGCTGTCTGGTGCGGTCAAGGACGGTGGTGTGCGCACCCGCCTCCGTGGCGATCTCTTGCGCGAGCGCCATCTCCCGGGTATCGATGACGTCGAGGACCCCGGGTTGACCAATGGCCACGTACAGGTGCGATCGATCGGCGTTGTACCAGATCGCGTCCGGCTCTCCGGCGATCGCGACGCTGGCGAGTTCCCGGCCGGTCTTCAGGTCAGCCGCGATGACCTCGCCGCCATCGCAGGCGACAAACGCCCGGCCGTGTGCCGGGTCCAGGTCGAGTCCGTGTGGGCCGGCCGACGACACCGGCCACCGGGCGTGCACTCCCGCCGTATCCGGAGCGAGGACGGCCACGCATGCCGGGTCTCGGATGTTCACGAGGTACTGATCGGCATTGAGGTCGTAGGCGCACCAGCGCGGTCTTCCCGGTAGCTCCACGTCGGTGACAACGGACCCTGCGGTGGGGTCGACGAGCCGGGCGCGGAAATCTTGGACGTCGGCCACCAGGAGCCGCCCGCGGCGTGGATCCCAGGCCAGGCCATTGGGCCTCGGTCCCACGGCGATCTCCTCGATGACGTTCCCTGAGGTCGCCTCGATGACGAGAACCTTCCCGGCGCCGCGCGCCGCCGCGAAGACGAGCGGCTCTTCCTGAGCGCACAGGACCCCACTCGCTTCCGGACAGCCTGGGATCGTGCCCCGGTGGACACCACGCTCGCCGTCGATGATTTCTATCGTCCCCATCGCGGTATGCGCCACGAACACCCGTCCGGTCTGAAGATGCACGTCGCCGTGATCGAACCCGCCGGACGGATGGGGCGGCAGGTTTATTGACCGTAGGCGGCTTAACGTCACCGCGTTTACCGCCCCTCCGCGACGGGCCGTTGGCACCACGCATACAGGGCATCGTACAGGGGAGCTTCCAGTCGAATCTTCTCCTGGTCATCGTCGCCGTGGATCAGCGCGAAACCGTGGGCGATCGCTTTCAGGCCGGCGGCTTCGGGGACGAGATGGATATCCGCGGCAACATCGGCTCCATGCACGATCTTGGCCATTCTCTGCAGGGCGGGATCGGTGAGCGCGTACTTGACCATGATCGACTCGAAGCTGCACCGGCCGTCGACATGGCCTAACTCGACGCCCTTGACGTCATAGGGAATGGCCTCCTCTCGCTTGGCCACGGCCAGGACCTCTTCCGCGGGGACGTAGATGAACACGGGGTCCCGGTCGACGAATTTGCGGATGAGCCACGGACACGCGATCCGGTCGACGTTGGCGTTCTTGCGTGTGACCCACTTCATGTCCGACGCCCCCCCGTTCCTCTGTGATGTGCGGCCCCGGCGGCGCTGAGATCGAGAGGGAGCCGCTTCGTTGAAAACTGGACGTAATATGTATTGCGCATTGTAGCAATATATGCTACACTTGTCAACGTCAAATGTCCTGGGTCGTCTTTTCCTACTCGCTGCCATCTGCGGGGCGCTCGAGTCCGCGCGTCACGGTGTGGCGCCGCCTGCGGGCCTTGGGAGCCGTGTCGCCCAAAGGGGGCGTCCACGTCTTGCCCGCCCGTGAGGAGTGCGTGGAGGCGTTCCAGTGGCTGGCCCAGGAGGTCGAGCAGGCGAAAGGGGAGGCCCTGCTCATGCGGGTGGAGCGGTTCGAGGGGATCACCGACGCCCACCTCATCGGGCTCTTCCAGGAGGCGCGGCGGCGCGAGTACGAGGCGCTGGACGCCCGGGCGGCCGGGCTGGAGAAGTCCCTCCCGGTGAAGACCTCGCGCACCGCGCAGGCCGAGGCGAGGGCGCGGGACTCCCTCGCCCGCCTGCGCCGCGAGCACGGGGAGATCGCTCGGACGGATTTCTTCGGCTCCCCCGCCGGGATGCGCGCCGCCGCCCGGCTGGCCCGGATCGAGCGGGGGCTCGCTCCCGCCCCGTCAGCCGAACCCCGGGTTCCCCCCGCCGCGGTCGCGGCGTACCGGGATAAACGGTGGGTGACGCGTCCCCATCCCCACGTGGATCGCCTCGCCTGCGCCTGGCTGATCCGACGGTTCATCAACCCCCGCGCGCAGATCCGCTACGCCACCGCGGCGGATGCCGACGAGGTCGCCTTCGACATGCGGGGCGCGACCTTCGGTCACCGCGGTACCCTCTGCACGTTTGAGACCATGATCAAGGCCTTCGGCCTCGATGACCCGGGGTTGCGGGCGATCGCGGAAATCGTCCACGAGATCGACCTGCGCGACGGCCGCTACGTGCGCCTGGAGGGTCCGGGGGTCGACGCGATCCTGAAGGGCTGGCAGGTCTTCCCCGATGCTGAACGCGAGGTTCACGGCCTCGCGCTCTTCGATGGGCTGCACGCCGCCCTCTCTCAGAGTCCCCGCTCGACGCCGGGCAGGAAGCGACCGGCCCGATGAGCCATCCGCACTTCACCCGGGGGTGTTGATCGCCATCTCTCCACCCTTGCCTCCGCCGCTCACATCGGCGTCTTGTGCACGGCGGCGCGTGCCCGGTGGAGCTCGCCGCCACTTGGGGGGCGATACCCGCGGACCGGTGAGGAGGGCGCGCACCCATGATCGCCTCAGCCGTTCTCACTCCTGGGCGTCGGGCCGCGCCTGGAAGTTGAGGGGCTGCGGGTTCCGCCGGGAGCACGTGCCGGACCTGGGCCCGGGCATGGATGGGAGGATGGGCACGGAGTTCTTTAGGCCGGGACCAGGGGGCAGCCTTAACGGGTTTTTCACGGGAGGAGTGCGGTCGACAAAACGGAAATAGCGGTCAAGATGCTCCCGTTTGATCCCGAGCGGTTCGCGCGCCTCGTGCGCGCACAGCGGGTCGACGTCGTGCTCGCGAGCACCCGGCACAACGTCCGGTACCTCACCGGGGGCGACTACCTCCCGTTCTTCGCCCGGGCGTCGTTCGGCGGCGGGCGGTACCTTTCATTCGTCGCGATCCCCTCCGGCCGGCTCGAGACGGCGTTCTACATCGGCCGGCAGGACCGCATGCTCGACGAGCAAGACTACATCGAGGCGTTCGGCCCGATCTGGATCGCGAATCGGCACTGGGTCCCGCGCGGCCCCAGCATGTCGTCCGACGCGGCCACCGTGGCGGCGCGGGCGCTGCGCGACCAGGGCCTGGCCGCGGCAACGATCGCCATCGAGTCGTCGTCCCTGCCGCCGGACGCGTACGAGGCCCTGAGGCGGGAGCTGCCCGAGGCGTCGTTCGTCGACGGGACGCCGCTCCTCGGCGAACTGCGGGCCATCAAACAACCCCACGAGCTGGCCCGGCTGCGGGAGGTACATCGCTTCACCGCGGAGGTGGTCCGACTCGTCTTCCTGCAGAGCCTCGCGACGGAGACGACCCGCCAGGTCGCGGCGGGGGTGGAGCGGCGTGTGGGCGAGCGCGGCGCCGCTTTCCTCTATTCGCTCGTCAACGTCGGACCGGGCTGCTGCGCGCGCCGCCGTCCGAGGCGTGGGGGCGCGGTCGTCCGATGCACCTGGACGTTGGCACCGAGTTGGATGAATACATCGCCGACATCGCGCGGATGGGTTCGGTGGGGAAAGCCGCCGGCCGCGGCCAGCGCGCTGTTCGAGGTGTGCCTCGCCGCACAGGAGCGCGCCCGCACCACGCTGGGGACCGGCGTGACCTGCGGTGAGTTGTGGCGGGTCGGCAGCGAGGCCATCCGGGTCGGGCCTGGGGCGGAGTACGGCCGCTTCCTCGCACACGGGCTGGGGATGGTGAGCCCCAGAAGTGACCCGGGAGAGCGTGCGCGCGCTCGAGGCCGGGATGGTCGCTTCAATCGAGACCGAGGTGCGGCACCCAGATGTCGGGCATGTCAAAATCGAGGACAGTGTGGTTGTGACCGCGACTGGATGCGAGGGCCTCGGCGACGTCGATCGCGAGTGGTGCGTCGCCGTGCCGGAGGGTTGAGGAGCGCAACGGGATGGAGATGGGAGGCCTCGTCGCTGCGATCGCCGGCGCTGGATGGGGTTTGGGAAAGGCGCTCGCCGAGCGATTGTTCGCCGAAGGTGCGCGGGACGAGCGCGGGACGTTGACAGCCTCGTAAGCACCGGTCGCGATGATCGTTCATCTCCTTGACGGCACGTACGAACTGTTCCGCCAGTTCTACGGCCTTCGCCGGTACACCAAGGGCCAGGATTCGCCCCGCGGTGCGGTTCTCGGCGTTCTGCATTCCGTGCTGCAGATGATCGAGACGGGGGTCACTCACGTCGGGGTGGCGACCGATCATGTCATCGAGTCCTTCCGCAACGATCTGTGGTCCGGTTACAAGACGGGGGAAGGCATCGAGCCCGCACTCCTCGCGCAATTCTCCCCGCTCGAGGAAGCGCTCACGGCGATGGGAGTGGTGGTCTGGCCCATGATCGAGCTCGAGGCTGACGACGGGCTTGCCTCCGCGGCGCGGATCGCCTCCGGGAATGCGGGCGTGGAAAAAATCTGCATCTGGACGCCCGACAAGGACCTGGCGCAGTGCGTCCATGGCGAGCGGGTCGTGCAGGTTGATCGCAAAGGGCAGAGGATCCTCGATGCGAAAGGAGTTCGCGCGAAGTTCGGGGTGGAACCCGTCCTGATTCCCGACTTCCTTGCCCTCGTCGGGGACCCGGCGGACGGATATCCAGGCATCCCGGGGATAGGTCGGGCCACGGCGGCACGGCTGCTGAACCGATACGGCATCATAGAGGACTTCCCGCCCGCCGTCCTGGGGGAGGACCGACGCGGCTTGGCGCTCCTATTCAAGGATCTGGCGACGCTCAGGACCGACGCGTGCCTCTTCCGCGACGCGGACCACCTGCGGTGGCGCGGCCCCACCGAGGCATTCGCGGCGTGTTCGGAGCGCCTGGGAGACGCTCGCCTGCTGGAGCGCTGCCTCAAGGCACAGGTCGTCTAGACGGAGATGGAAACCTGGGTGGATTCGATCGACGGCCGCCCGGCCTAATCTAAGGGGTAGGGACGGCGCGCCGCGCATCAGGGGCCCCTTCGTCAGGGTCGGCGGGGCTCCCCCTCCGCTCCAGAATCCGGGCCTGGGTCCTGAGAGGCGTCCACTAGCGCTGTAGGGTCCGGCGTGGACGCCGATGCTGCAGGCCCTGGAGCGGCCGGAGGCGGTGTGGATTCTGTGGTCGGATCGGACGCTGTCGGCGGGCGCCGCCGACGTCTTCCCCCCCCTGCCACGAGCACGTAGAGGACGGGAATGAAGAACACGCCCAGAGCCGTGGCCATGGTCATTCCGCCCACCACTCCGGTGCCCAGGGAATGCCGGGAATTGGCGCCCGCTCCGGTGGCGAACGTGAGGGGCAGCGCCCCGAAGATGAAGGCGAACGAGGTCATGAGAATCGGACGGAAGCGGAGTCGCGCCCCCGCGATGGCGGCATCGATGACCGGCCGCCCCTGTTCCTGCTGGTCCTTCGCAAACTCGACGATCAGGATCGCGTTCTTCGCGGCCAGTCCGACGAGCGTCACGAGGCCGATCTGCACGTACACGTCGGCCAGGACGTCGCGGAGGATGAAGAGCCGCAGAAAGACGGCCAACAAAGACCCGAACGCGGCCAGCGGCACGCCGAGGAGCACGCTGAGGGGGATGCTCCAGCTCTCGTACAGAGCGGCCAGGAGCAGAAACACCAGCACGATTGCCAGCCCGAAAGTGAGGGCCTGCGCGCCCCCGGCCAGCTTTTCCTGGTACGCCAATCCGGTCCACTCAAACCCGTATCCGGGCGGAAGCGTCTTCGCCACCGTCTCCATCGTGCCGATCGCCTGCGCCGAGCTCGCGCCGAACGGAGCCTGGCCGTCCACCTCGGCCGCATAAAACGCGTTGTAGCGAGTGATTTGGACCGGGCCCGCGGAAGGGCTGACCGTCACCAACGTGCTCAACGGGACCATGCCCCCTGCCGCGTTTCGGACGTAGATTCCGCCGATATTGGACGGAGTCATCCGGTCCTCCGGCTCGGCTTGGATCATCACCTTATAGACCCGGCCGAATAGGTTGACGGTGTTGATGGGGAGCCCGCCCAAGAGGGCGGACAGTCCCTGGTAGATGCCGTCTACGGGGATCCCCAGGGTGGCGGCTTTGTCCCGATTCACCACGACGTTGAACTGGGGGACCGACGTGCTAAACCCAGTCGATAACGCGGTCACTTCCCGGTGTTGGCTCGCCGCGGCAATGACCGCCTGCGTCGCCCGGGATAGCGCATCCGCCTGTCCCGTGCCGTTGAGATCCTCCACCATAAACTGAAAGCCGTTGACGTTCCCAACACCCGGAAGCGCTGGCAGCGGGAATGCGAACCCGATGGCCTCCGGAAAACCGGCAAAGGCGATGTTGGCGCGCTGCAGGAGCGGGAACAGCTGCGTGTCTCGGGAGCGGCGTTCGTCCCACGGCTTCAACACAGTAAAAATCGTGAACGCGTTGGACTTAATCGCGCCTCCCGACAGCAGATCAAATCCCCCGATGGTCAGGACGTTGTGCACACCCGGAAGGTGGGACAGCACCTGCTCGGCTTTCCGGGCCACCGCCTGCGTGCGTTCCAACGATGCCCCATCGGGCAGCCTGAAGGCCGACACGAAGAAGCCCTGATCCTCGATGGGCACAAAGGTCGATGGCAAGACGTGCAGGAGTTCAATGGTGATCACGCCGATCACGACCAGGCCGGCGAGCATGAGCCAGCGTCTCCGCAGGACGCGTGTGAGGCCCCCGATGTAGGCATCGGTGGTCCGCTTGAACCCGGCGTTGAATCGCGTAAGGAGCCACGCTAGGGGGCCGCGCGCCGCGGTTCGGCGCCGCAGCGCCAGCGCGCACAGCGCCGGAGTCAGCGTGAGCGCCACCAGAGCCGAAATGGTGACGGACGTGGCCAGGGTGAGCGCGAACTGCCGGTAGAGCTGCCCGCTGACACCTCCGATAAACGCGGTCGGGACGAAGACGGCGTCCAAGACGAGGGCGATCGCGATGACGGGCCCCTGCACCTGCCGCATCGCTGCCTCCGCCGCGGCAAAGGGGTCGAGGCCCTCGTCGATATGCCGTTCCACCGCCTCGACCACGACGATCGCATCGTCCACCACGAGGCCGATCGCGAGGACTAGGGCAAACATGGTGAGGATGTTGATCGTGAAGCCGAGCGCACTGAAGGCCGCGAAGGTGCCGATGAGCGACACGGGAATCGCCGCCATCGGGATGAGCGTCGCCCGCACGTTGCCGAGGAACACGAACACGACCAGGAGGACGAGCAGAAACGCCAGTCCCAGGGTCCGGGTCACGTCGTTGAGCGCGGCGTTGATGAAGAGGGTCGTGTCAAAGATGATGTCGGCGCTGAGGCCGGGTGGGAAGCTTTTCTCCAGTCCGGTCAAGACCGCACGGACCCCCTGCGATGCCCGCAGCGCGTTGGACCCCGGGCTCTGGAGCAGGATGATGACCGCGGCGGGGTGGCTGTTCCGGGCCCCGAACGTTGTGTAGTTCTGCGCGCCAAGCTCGACGCGGGCGACGTCCCTCAACCTGACGACGCTGCCGTCCGGGAGCGTCTTGAGCGCCACCTGGCCGAATTGGCTCGGGTCGGCGAGCTGCCCGTTGGCATTGACCGTGTACTCGAATTGTGTGCCCGGCGGGGCCGGACGCTGCCCAAGGGTCCCCGACGGGGCCACCACGTTCTGCGCCGTGACGGCGTTGACGATATCCCCGGTCGTCAAGCGGAGGGCCGCCAGGGCGGATGGCCGGAGCCACGCCCGGATCGCGTAACTTTGCTCGGGGAAGACAAAAAAGTCGCCGATCCCGGATACCCGCAGCAAGGGATCGACCATGTGAATCAGGGTGTAATTTGCGAGAAAGGTGGGATCGTAACTGTCCTGTGGGGAGTAGACCGCGATGCCCATCAGGAAGTTTGGCGACGCCTTTCGCACGGTAATCCCGAAGTTGTTCACGGCGGCGGGGAGGTTGCCCGCCGCCGCGCTGATCCGGTTTTGGACTTGCACGGCGTCGATGTCGGGGTCAGTGCCTAACTGGAACGTGATCGTCAACGAGTATTGCCCCGAGGAGGAGCTCTGAGACGACATGTAGAGCGCATTGGGGACGCCGTTGACGGCCTCCTCAATCGGGACGGCGACATTTTGCGCCACTACCTGGGCACTCGCGCCAGGGTACGTCGCCGAAACGCTGACGGTTGGCGGGCTGATGTTCGGGTACTGTTCTCTGGGAAGGGAGACGTACGACAGCGCGCCCACGAGGACGATCAACAGCGAGATGGCCATCGCGAAGATCGGGCGATGAATGAAGAACCGGCTCAGCATGGGCTACCGGACTGCGCTCCCGCTCAGGGTCGTGCCCCCGACCAGCTCGCGAGTGCCAGCAGGCGCGTGCGCGCCGGCGCGGATGCCCCGCCGGGTGGCAGGGGAGGAGGCGAGCGCAACGTGGGGGAGACCGGCATCCCGGGCCGGGCCTTCTGCAGGCCCTCCACGATGACGCGCTCGCCGGCGCGCAACCCGTTGAGGATGATGAAGAAGGCACCATACGGACCGCCGTCCGTGATCGTCCGCACCGAGACCGTGTTATCCGGCCCGACCACGAAGACGGTCCTGACGCCCTGCACATCCTGCACCGCGGCCTGGGGAATGAGTACGGTGTTCGGCCGGTCCTCACGCTTCGCCCGCACCCGTGCGTACATCCCCGGCCGCAAGAGCCGCTCAGGATTGGGAAAGAGGGCCTGTACGGAAATGGTCCCGGAATTGGGGTCGACGGCGTTGTTCACTGTACGGAACGTCCCCGGGTGGGCATAGGCACTTCCATCCGCCAGGATCAGCCGGAACGACGGCACGGTCTGAAGCGGCCGGCTCGTTTTTGCGGCCACGGCCGATGTCCGCTTGACCAGGTCGAGGAACGCGACCTCGCTGATGCTGAACTGCGCAATGATCGGATCGAGGGAAGACATCGTCGCGAGCTGCTGGTTCGCTGCGACGAGATTTCCCTGATCGACGTTCAGCAAGCCGATGATGCCGTCGATCGGAGCGTGGACGGTCGTATACGCCAGGTTGAGCTCCGCCTGCGTGACGGCGGCCTGGGCCTGCTGGACGCCGGCCCGCGCCTGCTCGATGCCGATCTGTGTCGAGAGGGCCGTGTCCTTTACTACGGCCTCCTGGGCCGCTACGTTGGCCGCCGCCGCCTTCTCCGCCGCCGTATCGTTGTCCAGCTGCTGCTGTGCGATAGCGTGTTGAGCCACCAGATAGCGGTCCCGGGAGACCTGCTGTTGCGCATTCACTAGGGTCGCTTTGATCGCCGCCAGCTGCGCGGTGGACTGGCTCAGCTGCACCTGCCCGAGGGCCTGTCTCAAAGCCGCTCGCGCCGTAGCGAGCTGAGCCTGAGCAGACTGCAGTGCCGCCCTGAATGGCCGCTGATCGATCATAAAGAGCAGCTGTCCCTGCCTGACTTCCGTGCCCTCCTTGAAAAGCGTCTGCTCGAGGGTCCCTGCGACCTGGGCACGCAGGGTTACGGTCTGGACGGCGACCATCTGCGTCACGTTCTCGTCGTAGATTGGAACGGTACGCTGGATCGCTTGCGTGACCACGACCATCGGTGGGGGCGGAGCGGCGGCGGCCCGTGGGTTTCGTGTGCTGCCGCGGGATGAGGCACAAGCTACAAGGGCGAGCCCGAGCATGCCCACAACGGCCGGCTTCAGATGGGCGTTCATGAAACCGGAACTTTCGTGTTGGGCATTCGACGTATCTCCATGGGTACCTGAACACCTTGATTGGAGGATTCCAGCCCGGTTTCCTCCAGCCCGAGTCCCGGGAGATCCCCTTCTGCCCCCGCTAACACCTGAATGGCCTGTCGACGGGTGATTTCTCGGGCGCCTCTTCGGCTGCTGCGCTGCCCCACCTGTCTGCAACGACAGTGTCTGCCTACCCTGCGGGCCCAGGTTGGGCGCAAAGCCGTCCTAAATTAGGTGTCGGCGGCCGGTGCTGAACTCCGCAAAACGCCGAAGCGAATGGTAGACGCGGAACTGCCGGTCGAGCCGGCCTTCCCGGTACGCGTGGCTAGATCGGCCACGAGGTCATGGGCGGTGATGCAGTGCGCCTGGATACGGATTACCTGCGACGGTTATCGGCTTACGAATCGCCCCCCCGACAGGTTGACTCTCGAGCAGCGAAAAGACGTGGCTCAACCGGTACGCCGGTGGGCAACGCGTTACAGGTCAACGTGGCCGCGCACACAGGTAATCGTCCCGCCGCCGACCCAGATCGTTCCTTCGCCATCTCGCGAGATGTGGACACGGCCGGCGCGTCCAAGGGCCGTGCCTTGACTTGCCACGTACGGCGCCCGCGCGCGCTCGCCGCCGAGCAGCCACTGGGCGAGTGACGCGTTGAGGCTGCCGGTCACCGGGTCCTCGACCGTGGTCCCCTGCTTTGGAAAGAAGGCCCGCACTTCGAACGCCGCCGGCGAGCCGTCAGGGTACGGGCCGACGACGCCGAGATTGATATCGATCAAGGTCGGCTCGAGCGCGAGCACCTCGTCCGCGGTCGGCAGGAGCACGGCGACCCATCCGGGCCCGTTGTCACACCACGCGGCGTCCACGACCTTATCCCGGTTGATGCGCAGCAAAGATACGATATGCCGCACGAGCGGCTCGTCGACCGGTCCGCTTCGGATCAGCGGCGGAGCGGCGAACGCCAGGCCGTTGATGCCGCGGCGTACCCGGATGAGGCCGGCAGGACATTCCTGCACGATAATATCGCCCTGCATCGGCGCTCCTCCCGAAGTCAGCCAGGCGTGGCACGTCCCGAGCGTCGGATGCCCGGCGAAGGGGAGTTCTAGGGCCGCCGCGCCCTGCGTCGCGGATTCCGAAGCCGGGCAGAAGATCCGGACGCGGTAGTCGGCGGTGGCCTGGGTCGGCGGGAGCACGAACGTCGCCTCGGACAGGTTCGTCCATTGTGTGAACCGCGCCATCTCCTCGGATGTCAAGCCGTCGCCGTCGAGCACCACGGCTACGGGGTTGCCGGCGTAGGGTGTTGTCGTGAATACGTCAACCTGGCGAAAGCGGCGCCGCATCATGGCAGCGGATACCGGGAGCTCATCGTCTCAAATCCACGCATCGTGCGCCGCGGTCCGGTCGCCGCCCGCATGCCCGGTGTTCAGGACGCCGCGTGGTTCGATCAGCAGCAGTTTGACTTCGCGCTCGGCGTAGGGCTTGTGCTGAACCCCCTTCGGCACGACGAACATTTCCCCGGCTGAGATTTGAACGGCGCCATCCCGGAAATCGATGCGTAGGTCCCCGTCGATCACAATGAACGTTTCGTCGGTATCGCCGTGGTCGTGCCAGATGAAGTCGCCGACCAATTTGACCACTTTGAACTGATAGTCGTTCATTTCGGCGATGACCTTCGGCTGCCAATGGTCGTCGAAGAGGCCGAACTTCTGCCTCAGGTTAATGGGCTGATAGGTCACACGGCACCTCACTTTGCCGGTCTGACACCTCACACCGCGATTCTAGCGCGGCCGGCGCGAGGATAACAGATACAGAATTCCTGAAGTTCCGACCATAACAGTCGCGATGAGGGAGCCCGTGAGCGAGAAGCCGCTTTATCGGTACCAAGAACTCGCCGGCTTCATCGCCGGGCTTGTCACCAGCGGCACGCTTGCGCCGGGCTCGCGGGTGCTGTCGCTGCGGCAGATTAGCCGCCAGCGCAAGACCAGCCTGTCCACTGCGCTGCAGGCGCATCGTTTGCTGGAGGACCGGGGAGTGCTTGAGGCGCGGCCGCAGTCGGGCTTCTACGTGGCCACGGGACGGCCGGTATCGCTCCAACTGCCGACGACTTCCAAACCGGCGGTCAAAGCCACGGGCGTGGCGGTGTCCGGCGTCGTCCTGAAGCTGCTGGAACACGCCGCCGACCCGAGGCTCGTGCCGCTCGGCTGTGCCATACCCAGCGCTAAACTTCTGGCGTCCGCCCGGCTGGACCGTTTTCTTGCTCGGGCCGCGCGGGTGAAGGGCATCAACTACAACACCTACACTGTGCCCAAGGGGGATCCGCGGCTGCGTCAGGAAATCGGCCGCCGCGCGCTGCGCTGGGGTCAGGCGCTGTCGCCCGAGGACATCGCGATCACCTGCGGCTGCATCGAAGCATTGACCTTGGCCTCGAAGGCTGTCGCAAAGCCAGGCGATGCGATCGGCATCGAGTCGCCCACATATTTCGGCTCCTCCAGATTATCGAGGCACTCGATCTGAGGGCCTTCGAACTCCCGACGGACGCGACGACCGGCATTGAGATTGCGGCGCTGCAGGACGCGCTCGAGCGCAAATCGATCGCGGCCTGCCTCTTCGCGTCAAGCTTCAACAACCCCCTCGGCTGCACGATGATCGACGCGAAAAAGACCGCTGCCCTCGACCTGCTGGCGAGGCACGGGTGCCGCTGATCGAGGACGATATCTACGGCGACATCTTCTTCCGAGAGGAACGTCCCAAGCCGTTCATGGCGCTCCGCCCATCCGGTAACATCCTATACTGCTGCTCGTTCTCGAAGACCCTCGCGCCCGGCTACCGCATAGGCTGGATCGCCCCGGGGCGCTACATGCAGAGGATCCTGCAGCGCAAATTCGCGCTCACGCTCTGCGGGCCGGCTCTGCCGCGGGTGGCAATGGCGGAGTTTCTGTCGTCCGGCGGCTACGATAGCCATCTGCGCCGGGTGCGGCGTACGTTCGCCAACAACATCGACCAGATGCTCTAGATCATCGACCAAACTTTCCCAGACGGTACACGGGTGTCGCGGCCCGCCGGTGTGTTCGATCTGTGGCTCGAGCTGCCGACCCCGCTTCGGAGCCGTGAGCTTCTAGAGTTCGCGCTGACCAAAGGGATTTGCTTTGTGCCCGGAGTGTCTTCTCCGCGGGGAACCGGTACGCCAATTGTCTGCGTCTCAGCTGCGGGCACACCTGGGATGCACGGATTGAACGAGGACTTCGCACGCTAGGCAAGATCGCAAAGAACGCGTTGGTACGGCACTAAGGTAGCGGCGGCACAGCGCGCAGGCCCGCCGATTGGTGCGCGGGAGATCTGGCAGATCATTCCCGCAAGATTTCAATGAGTTCATTTATCCGCCATGGCGTCTTTTGAATCGCGGCTGCTCTCCTTGGTCGAACGCCTCCCAGGCCTTGGAGAAGGAGAGGGTCTGTGATACTGTGTCCATGGTGACACCCCCAGGGTGTACCGTCGCCTTCATGCCGAGGGGTGCGGTCCTCGATCCTCTGGGAGGCCTAATTTATAATGGTTTTGCGCGCCCGTAGCTCAGGGGAGAGAGCAGCTGCCTTCTAAGCAGCGGGTCGGGGGTTCGAATCCCTCCGGGCGCGCCAGTTCATAGACGGTCCTGCACGCTTCCGGCGCCTTCCTCAGGCTCAGCTCCCGCTCGGTGCGTCAACGTCGTTCTGACGCCGTCGTGCGCCGTCGTGCGAGGTCCGGGGGACGGCCCCGACCTCGTTTTGCTCATCAATGCTCATCACAGGATGCCCCCCGAGCAAGAGCTGTTCTACCGCCCGGGCGGCGGCCGCCTGCTGGCCTGGGAGGGTGTGCGTGTAGACGTCCATCGTGAACCCGCTCGTGGCGTGGCCCAGCCGCTCCTGCGCCACCTTCATCGGGACCCCGGCCAAGGCGAGATAGGTCACGTGGGCGTGCCGGAGGTCGTGGAACCGGCACCGGGGGAGGCCAGCTGCTTCGATGAGCGGGTGAAAGTCTCGCCGGATGACGTTGTGGGCGTGGAGCGGCTTGCCGTTTGGCTGGCAGAAGACGAGGCCGTGATCGTGGTAGTCCCGGCCCAGCATCCGGCGGTTCGTGGCCTGCGTCTCGTGCAGGCGCCGCACCTCCGCGACCACCGCCGGCGGGAGGGCCACGAGGCGCCGGCTCCCGGCCGTCTTGGGGGCCTTGAACAGCATCTCAGGGGCGCGCCCCTGCCGCTTGCTCCCGCTGAGGCGGTAGAAAGTTTGACTGACCGACGCCTCGCCGAGTACCAGGTCGACGTCCTCCCACCGCAGGCCCAGGAGCTCGCCCTGGCGCATGCCGGTGAGGATTGCGGTGAGGTACAGCGGGTAGTAGGGGGACTCGCGCTTCGCCTTCGCCAGGAACAGACGCACCTGCTCCTCGTCCCAGACCACGGCCCCGAATCGTAGGCGGCGCGGCGGATCTGTGAGGGTCGCCGCATTCCTCGAGAGCAGTCCCCATCGGACCGCGCGCCCGAGCGCGGTGCGCAACACGCGATGATGACTGTGGACGGTCGCGGGGGATAATCCCTTGGCGAGCTTCTGAGTATAGTACGCTTGAATCTTCCCCGGTGTGAGGCGGATGAGCGGGATGAACCCCAACGCGGGGGTCAGGTGCAGAGCGATCGTGTCCTCGTAGCTTTTGCGCGTCGTCGGGGCCCACGTCCCGGATCGCAGCCACTCCTCGAGAAACGCGCTCGTCGTCAGCTTCGTCGGTGCCGTGTAGGCCCCGTTCTGGATCTGGCCGAGAATATGGGCGAGGTGGGCCTGGGCCTCGCTCCGCGTCGCAAACGACTTGTAATCTTGTCGGAGCCGGCTTTTCCCCGTTACCGAGTCGTGCTCCCGGCCGAGCGGAACGACCACGGTCCACCGCTTCCCGCGCTTGCGAATTGATCCTCTCACGTACTCACCTCCCAGAGTATCTTCGTGACTCCCTCTTTATTCTATGCTCAACAGATGAGCATTTCAATGGTCCGGGCAGGACCGATGGGTGGCCGTCGCGTAGAAGAGTGGCATGGCCAGGCCCTCGAAGGAAACACGCCGGTACCTTGCCTCGCTGGGGCGGAAGGGGGCGCGCAGCCGCATGACCCGGCTCACCCCCGAGCGACGTCGGACGATTGCCCGCAACGCCGCCCGGGCGCGGTGGGGCAAGAAGCGGATCGAACGAGTCTAGGTTCAGCACGGAAGCCTAGGGAAGGCCAGCCCACATGAGGGTGAGCCGTCTGGCCGATATCGAGCGGATTCCGCAAGGTGCCGGTGGGGTAAGCAGGTGGACGATGGCGTGAGTCGAGTTAGCCTGCATGGAAGGCACCTTCCCCTTGGGCGTCTTGAGTACCCGTCGGTCCCCCAATGCGTCGGGCCAGGCCGCAAGCACGCCCCGGGTCTTCATCCCTCATCGTGGCCGCTCGCCTCTGGGAGTCGATAGCATAGGCGCTCTGGTCGCTCAATCAGCCCGGTCAGGACCGCTCTGCCGATCAGGCTGGCTGCGCTGGAGGCGGGGAGACGCCAACGCTCTCGGAGTCGGGCGACGAGCCGAGCATGAGGAACGTGAGGGCTGCCCGCCTCAAGGCAGTCACGGAGGGCTTCGGGGATGAGCGGGAGGAGCGACGACGGGGGGAGCGACGGTCCATCCACGATGAGACCCCGCGCCGTCGGGGTCCCGCCGGCCCAATCGGGAGGCATGCCGGAGGAGTCGCGCCGTGCCGTCCCAGACGACTGCCTTTGCGCCAACACCGTCCCCACCGTCCTCCCATCCGCCACATCCGCCACAGGGCTTGTCCCGCTTGCGTGTGCGCGTGTTTGGGCATCCGCCACAGAGGGGGGCCGTGGCGGATCATCAAACGCACTGTAGCCCTTATCCTGTAAGGGATGTGGCCCTTGTGGCGGATCCGAGGCAAGACTGGGCGGAATGTACCGTTCCCATGCGTCGTGAAAAGCCCTTCGCCAATAGCCACGCACCCCTGCCTGGCCTTCGTGCCGGGCTTTTTCAGGGTCGATCCCAAACGGCTTGAGCAGGGCGGCCAGTCCCCTGGGTGTAATGGGCTTCCCGCCTCGGTACTCGGGCCAAGCGGCGTCCTCCATCGCGACGAGGGCATCGATGATCTCTTTCGTGGGCAGGAACAGGTGGTCATCAAAGATTTCAAGCAAGTCCGCGAGCAAGCGCACGCCGATGGCGTCATCGGCAACGGCCTTGGCGTTGGCGGCGCCCTTGGCGAGACTTTCGACCTCGTCTATGTGGGCGGGGAGCGCCACGCGTGCGACGGCGAGGAGCGGCGCCCACAACTCCGCCTCGCGGTCCTCCACCCCCTCGGGGAGCGGAGCGGTAACGTACGCTGCTCGGATCTCGTCATGGTGATCCGCCGCCCACCGAACGGCGCGCTGGCGAAGCGGCTCACTCTCGGAGGCGGCCCGAGCGAAGAAGAACCGTTCGATGTGCTCCCGTGGCGTCCGGCGTCGCATTGTAACCGCGATGGCGCGGTCCATGAGGATGTCCGTCATCTTGCCGATCAGCGCAATCGCCTTCGGGCAGAAGACCGAGAACCGGCGCACCTCATCTCGGTGCGGGCCGCCCATGCGGATGGAGGTGTTGCCTCTCCGTATCCCGGCGCACAAGAGATCGTGCAGCGCGGCGCACCGCTCGTCGCGTGTGCGGAGGTATTGTGCCTCGTCGATGAGAAGCGTTGGCCGCACTTGATCGATCACCCTGAAGAGGGCCGCCTCGGAGATGTTGGTTGTGGAGAGCGATCGCCGACAAACCCGCTCTAACAGTTCGAGGACCCGGGTCTTGCCGCATCGTTTCTGCGGGCTCGTCACGGCGAGGTAGGGGAACGCATCGAAGTCGTCCGCAAGCCACGTCGCGATGGCCCAGAGCGCCACAACGAGGGGCGCACCGGCGGGCAGGACGACGTACCGTGTGAAGAACTCCACCACCGCCTCGACGAGGCCAGGTCCATCCACGGGGGTGGGCCACGGCGTCGGATCGGGCATCGAGACATCCGGCTTGGCCGTTCCGTTCGCGACGTGCATTGGCGCGGACGGCGCCTCCTTCGGAGGATCGCGCAGATCCGGCTTAGCGAGCGCCAGCAGGTCCTGGATGCTGTGGCCGATGGCGAGGTAGTCGTCAAGGCCCACCTTCGAACCGTCTGGGCCCGATGGCAAACCGACGATCCGCACCCGGGCCCCGCGTGATTCGAGGAACCGGTGGAAGCGCAGGAGTGCCTTTTGAACCTGACGCTTCGTCATGGCATCGCTGTCGAACGCGAGGTACACCGTCCGCCCCTTGAGAGCGACGGCCTCCCAGTCGGGAAGGGCAGTGCGGCCGCCTTGCTCGTTTCGGCCACGCCAACCCCAAACGCCCAGCACACCGATACAGCACAGGCCGTGGCTAATGGCGCTGTCAACCTTCCGGGTGCCCTCAGTGATCCACAGCGGGACCGCAGGATCGGCGAGCGACGGACGGGCCATCGGATGGACATCGAGGGCGATGCGAGCGGCGGTCGGCGTCTCGTACTTCACCCGCTTGCTATTCCGGCTTACACGTGGGTCATCGGGCCGGATTTGATGCAGGACCACCGCGCCCGTGACGGAATGAATCGGGAGCACGAGTGCCGGGACGCGGCACTGCGCCTTCGTGAACCCGAGCCGTTCGAGTGCGGCCTTGGTGTCGGCGCTGCGGTAGCCTCGCGCGGCCGCGACCTCCGCCGCGATGCCCGATGCTGCGAGGAGGGCTTCGTGCTGCGGGAATAAGAGCAGATCAGGGTAGCGGCGTTGGGTAGTCATCCCGTCGCGCATCACGCGGCACTCACTGGTTCGATGGTGCTTCGCGCTTCAGCGGCTCGAACAGGGCGTCCACGTCCGTACCCTTGAATCGGATCAGGCGGGACCCGCGGATCCGGTATGCGTGGAGGAGTCCCCGGCGACGATACCCGCGTACTGCCGATAGCGAGACACCCAGTCGTTTCGCTGCTGCATGAGGACTCAAGAACTCCCGAGTCAGATCAGGAGTCACCGTTTCGCGATCGAGTTTCATGTCGACCTCCAGGTGCGTTCACCGGGAAAGGCGAAAACGGCGCCGGTGAACGCTTTCGCGTCCGCCCTGCGCCGCCTGGGAAACGGCACACTGCAGGATCGTGAGCGTGGAGACGCCGACTGTAGGAGCAGTCCAACGCTCCGGGAGGATGTGTATCAAAGCGTTATGTTATCGTAGCAGACGGTGGATGTCAAGCAATCATGCTCGTGAACTCTCGCGGCCAAGAGGCTGCGGAAGAGCGTAA
>DATEHM010000159.1:0-9219 GCA_035279545.1 bacterium
CGAGGCGGACGTCACCCGGCTCGTCCGTCACCGCGAGGCGCACAAGGCGGCCTGGCGCGACCGGGAGGGCGTCAACATCTCAATCACGGCCTTCATCGTTCGCGCGGCCGCCCGAGCGCTCCGGGCGTTTCCGATGGTGAACGCGACCTTCACCGCGGACGGGGTCCTGTACAAGCAGGCGATCAACTTCGGGGTAGGCGTCGCGGTGCCCGATGGGCTGATCGTCCCGGTGATCAAGGACGCGGATCGGAAATCCGTCGTGGCGGTGGCCAAGGAGATCGCGCGGCTCTCCACCCGGGCGCGCGAGGGGACGCTGGCGCTCGAGGACGTCTCGGGGGGCACCTTCACGCTGACCAACGCCGGGGTGTACGGGTCGGTGATGTCGATGCCGATCATCAACCATCCGCAGGCGGCGATCCTGGCCACGGACGCGATCGTGCGGCGCCCGGTGGTGGTGGGGGAGGGGATCGCCATCCGCGACATGATGCACCTGGGACTGGCGTTCGACCATCGGGTCTTCGATGGCGCGGTGGGGATGGGGTTCCTCGGCCACATCAAGCAGCAGCTGGAGGCGTTCACGCCGGCGGGGGATTCCCCCGAATTCTAGCCGGGCTGCCGCCGACCGGCGGCGCAGGGCGGAGGGACGATGGGCGCACAGCGACGGCCGGAGTGGCTCAAGGTAAAGCTGCCCACCGGCCCGCACTTTCGGGAGCTGGTGGGGATCATGCGCACGCAGGCGCTGCACACCGTCTGCGAGGAAGCGCGCTGCCCCAACATCGGAGACTGCTGGGAACGGCGGACGGCCACGTTTCTGATCCTCGGCAACGTCTGCACCCGGCACTGCGCCTACTGCGCGATCGCCCACGGCCTGCCGACCACGGTGGACGCCCAGGAGCCGGAGCGGGTCGTCGAGGCGGTGCTGGCGATGGGGCTTCGCCACGTCGTCATCACCTCGGTGGACCGCGACGATCTCCGCGACGGGGGCGCCGGGCTCTTCGCCCGGACGATCCGGCTGCTGCGGGAGCGCCGGCCCGCCTGCTCGGTGGAGGTGCTGATCCCCGACTTCAAGGGGGACCCTGTGGCGCTGCGCACCGTGCTCGATGCGGGGCCGGATATCCTCAACCACAACATCGAGACGGTGCCCAGGTTGTTCCGGGCGGTCCGCTCCGGTGGCGACTACCGGCGCTCGCTCGACCTCCTCGCCCGGGCGAAGGCCTGGGGCGGACGCGGGCTCACCAAGAGCGGGATGATGGTGGGGCTCGGCGAGGGGTGGGAGGAGGTGCTGGCGACGATGCGGGACCTCCGGGGGGCGGGGTGCGGCATCCTGACGGTCGGCCAGTACCTGAGCCCGGGGAAGGATTACGCGCCGATCGCCCGCTACTACCACCCCGACGAGTTTGCCGCGCTCAAGCGCGAGGGGCTGGCGATGGGCTTCCGCCACGTCGAGTCCGGGCCGCTGGTGCGCAGCAGCTACCACGCCGACGAGCAGGCGGCGGGGGCCGGCGCGCGCTGAGGGGCTAGGTCCCGACCGAGGCTTTCTGCTTGGCGTGCACCGCCTGCGAGCTGCTGTGCCCGGGGAAGAGGCTCGCCTTGGGGTTGATGTAGCTGGCGGCATTGTTGATCGCCGTCGCCGCCTCGCCGAAGCCGGTGGCGATCAGCTTGACCTTCCCGGGATAGGTGACGATGTCCCCGGCCGCGTAGACGCCGGGGAGATTGGTTTCCATCCGAGTGTTCACACGGATGCTGTCGTGCTCCAGTTCAAGCCCCCAGTCCTGGATCGGGCCGAGCGTGCTGAGGAACCCCAGCGAGGCGATGACCGCGTCGACCTCCAGCGTCTCCTCGGCGTTCGTCTTGTTCTGGTAGATCACCGCCCGCTCGACCTGAGCCGTTCCCTCAAGGCGGCGCAACTCGTAGAACGTCTTGATCTGCACGGACGACTTGAGCATCTTCTGCACCGAGTCCTCGTGGGCGCGGAACTCGCCCCGTCGGTGGATCAAGGTGATCGCCCGCGCGATCCCGAGCAGCCCGAGCGCCCAGTCGACCGCGGAATCCCCTCCGCCGACGATGAGGACGCGCTTGTCCTTGAAGTCCTGGAAGCTCCGCACGAAGTAGTAGAGCCCCCGGCCGTCGAACCCGTCGATCTGCGGATTCTTGAACGTCTTCGGATGAAACGCGCCGATGCCGGCGGTAATCAAGAGCGTCCGGCTGCGGTGGGTGGCGGCGCCCGTCTTCAGCTCGAGCGTGGCGTCGGGTAGGGTCGCCAGCGATTCCACGGTCTCCCCCAGGCGCACGGTGGGCTCGTATTGCCTCGCCTGCTCGACGAGATTGTCCACCAGCTGCCGGCCGAGCACGCGGCGAAATCCGGCGACGTCGAAGATCCACTTCTCCGGATAGAGCGCCGTGATCTGTCCGCCGAGCGCGTTGAGGCTCTCCACGATCTGCGTCCGGAGCGTCCGGAAGCCCGCGTAGTACGCGGCGTACAGTCCGACCGGACCGCCGCCGAGAATGGTGATGTCGTATAAATCCGAATCCATCGTGTTCCTCCACCGGACTTACTGCCTATCATGTATTATGCCCCGCAACGCCTCGCGCCGGTCTTGCCGGGGCCCGCGGCGGGGGGCCAGGGGACATTATAGCACCGGCGGCGATCATGTGGGCGCGCCGCCGCGGGAAGCGCGGGGCTCCATCGCGCGTTCTCCGTTCTTGACAGCCCTGGGGGCAGTCCCTATCGTGGGGGCTAGCCCGCAGGACGGTGCGACGGAGGGTGTGAGATGGCCACAACGAGGGTTGCCGGCGCGCAACCGCAGGCCCCGCTGCTCACGGCGGGCCAGATGGAACGATACTCCCGTCAGATCATCCTGGAGGAGATGGGGATCGCGGGGCAGGCGCGGCTGCTCCACAGCAAGGTGCTGATCATCGGCGCCGGCGGGTTGGGATCGCCGACGGCGCTGTACCTGGCCGCCGCCGGCGTCGGCACGCTGGGGATCGTCGACGGAGACCAGGTGGATCTCACGAACCTGCACCGGCAGATCCTGCACACGACACCGGCAATCGGACAGCCCAAGACCGAATCGGCGCGCCGGACGCTCGCCGGCCTCAACCCCGACGTGACCGTGGTCACCTACCAGACCGTGCTGACGAGCGCCAACGCCTTGGACACCATCCGCCCATACGACGTCGTGATCAACGGCAGCGACAACTTTCCGACCCGCTACCTCGTCAACGACGCCTGCGTGCTCCTCGGTAAGCCGCTCGTCGACGCGAGCATCCTGAAGTGGGAGGGGCAGGCGACGACGTTCGTGCCCGGCCGGGGGTGCTACCGCTGTCTGTTCCCGACCCCGCCGCCTCCCGGCGCGGTCCCGAGTTGCGCCGAGGGCGGGATCCTCGGTGCGCTGTGCGGGTTCATGGGAAGCCGCCAGGCGCTCGAAACGATGAAGCTGCTGCTGGGGGCCGGGGAGACGCTCGCCAACCGGCTGCTGATCTTCGATGCCCTGGAGGGGGAGACGCGGGTCGTGCGGTGGAACCGGAACCCGGACTGTCCGGCGTGCGGCGACCACCCGACGATTCGCGCGCTGATCGACTACGAGCAGTTCTGCGGGATGCCCGCGCACGATCGGACGCAGGCGGCCAAGGTCGACGTCCCCCAGGTCACCCCGGAGGAGGCGCGGGCGCTCCTGGACCGGCGCGGCGTGCAGCTCATCGACGTGCGCGAGCCGTGGGAGCACGAGGAATCCCACATCCCCGGCTGCCGGTTGATCCCGATGGGCGAGGTGGTCGCCCGCCTGCGGGAGATCGACAAGGAAACGCCCGCCGTGATCTACTGCCGGTCCGGCGGGCGGAGCGGCAAGATCGTGGCGCTGCTGCGCGAGCAGGGGTACGGCAAGGCGGTGAACCTGGCGGGCGGAATCCTGGCCTGGGCAAACGCCCAGCTGCCGATCGAGTAGCGGGTTAGACGCCCATCACTTGCGCGTACACCCGGCGCGTCTGCGGGCCGTCGAGCTCGCAGAACAGGATCCGCTGCCAGGTGCCGAGCACCAAGGTTCCCTGCTCGATCGGGACGTGCAGCGTTTGCCCCAGGGTGATCGCCCCGAGATGGCTGGCGGCGTTGTTGCGGGTGTCGTCCGAGAAGGCGGGGTCGTTGTGGCGGTACCCGCCGTCCTGGGGAGCCAGGCGCGCCAGGAACGCCTTGATGTCGTGGAGCAGCGCCTCCTGAAACTCGTTGAGGCACAGTCCAGTGGTGGTGTGGAGGCTGTGCACCAGCACGAATCCGCGGAGGAGCTCGCGTACCCCCGGCAGCGCTTGAATCTGATCGGTGAGATTGATGATCTCCACCCGGTCGCGCGTCGGTACGGTGAGGGTGGTGGCGAACGTCTTGGCCGCCGTGAGGGTCTGTCGCACGCGCCGGGCCTCCTGGGGAGCGGGCTCCCGCGGGAAAATCGAATGGATTGTAGCACAGCCCTCGCCCGCTTGACAAACGCGGTTTGACAAACGTGACCGTCCGTAGATACAATTGAGGAACGGAACGATGCAGGGTAGGTCCAATCGAGACGGGGTGTAACGCGATGTCGGTCGAGGTCGGGCGTCCAACGGTGGTGCTCACGGAGAGCGCGGTCGCCAAGCTCAAGGAGATGCTGGCGGAGCAGGACGATCCGACCCTCTGCTTTCGCGTCTTCATTCAGCCCGGCGGATGCGACGGGTTTTCCTACGGGATGACGTTCGACGCGCCCGAGGCCGACGATGAGGTCATCGAGCGGGGCGGGGTGCGCCTCTTGGTGGACCGGACCAGCGCGCGGTTGCTCCGCGGGTCGGAGGTGGACTACGTCAATTCGGTGACCGCGACCGGGTTTGCGATCCGCAACCCGAACGCCGTGGCCACCTGCGGGTGCGGGCACTCGTTCAAGGCCGCCGATGAGGCGGGACACGCCGATCCCTGCGGCGAGGAACACGAGGCGGGGGGGGAGTAGGCGATGGACCGATCCACCGGGCAGGCGACCGCGGACGTGGACGACCTCCACGCGCGGGTGGAGAAGGTGCTCGACCAGATCCGCCCGGCCGTCCAGCAGGATGGCGGCGATCTCGAATTGATTGACATCGTCGACGGGATCGTGCAGATCCGGCTGGCGGGGTCGTGCGTGGGGTGCATGTACTCGATGATGACGCTCCAGGCCGGGGTGGAGCGAATGCTGAAGGAGCAGGTCCCGGAGATCAAGGCGGTCGAAGCCGCGCCCTTCTAACGGTCCGAGCCGGAGGCCCGACGTCCCGGTCGGGAAGGGGCAGGTCGAGAGGAACCCTGGGTCTCTCATGGAACGGCATGAGGGGCTTTTCATTTGGCCGTCCGGGGCGCAGCGGGAGCTGGCGTGCGATTCGAGTACACCGACGAGCAGCGGCTGATCCACGACACCCTCCGGGAGTTCGCCGCCCGCGAGCTGCGCCCGCACGCCCGGCGGTGGGACGCCGAGGGGACGTTTCCAGTCTCACTCGTCCCCAGGCTGGCGGAGTTGGGGCTGTTCGGGATGGTGATCCCTCAGGCATTCGGCGGCTCCGGGCTCGATCCGGTGAGCACGGCGCTGGCGATCGAGGCCATCGCCTGGGGCGACGGCGGGATCGCGCTGACGGTCGCCTCGCACAACTCGCTGTGCGCGGGGCACCTCGTCCTCGCGGGGAGCGAGCGGCAGAAGCGGGCCTACCTGCCGCGATTGGCCAACGGCGAGGCCCTGGGGGCCTGGGGGCTGACCGAGCCGGGCTCGGGCAGCGATGCCGCCGCGCTGGCCACGCGGGCCGAGCGCCGGGGTGATCGGTGGGTGCTGAACGGGACGAAGGTGTTCGTGACGCAGGGCAGCCTCGCCGGCGTCTACGTGATCATGGCCCGCACGGAGCCCGAGGCGGGACACCGGGGGATCTCCGCCTTCGTCGTGGAACGCGGGACCCCCGGGCTGCGGGTGGGGAAGCACGAGGACAAGCTCGGCGTCCGGTCGAGCGACACCGCGGAGGTCGTCCTGGAAGACTGCGCCGTCCCGTCGGAGCAGATGCTCGGGGGCCCTGGGGAGGGGTACCGCGACGCGCTGCGCGTCCTCGAGGGTGGTCGGATTGGCATCGGCGCGATGGCGCTGGGGTTGGGGCGGGCGGCGCTCGACGCGGCGCTGGCGTACGCCCGGGAGCGGCGAGCGTTCGGGCGGCCGATCGCGGAATTTCAGGCCATTCAGTGGATGATCGCCGACATGGCCACCGAGCTGGATGCCGCCGAGCTGTTGGTGATGGAGGCGGCGTCCCGGGCGGAGCGCGGGTTGCCCTACCGGGAGCAGAGTTCCATGGCGAAGCTGTACGCGTCGGAGGCCGCGGCGCGGGCGGCGTCCCGGGCGGTGCAGATCCACGGCGGGTACGGGTTCATCAAGGACTATCCGGTCGAGCGGATTTACCGGGACGTGAAGCTCTGCGAGATCGGCGAGGGGACCTCTGAGGTGCAGCGGATGCTGATCGCCCGTGAGGTGCTGGCGTGACCGCGGGCGGCGGGTGCGGCCGTCCGTCGCCGGCGCAGATTCGGCCGAATCCCCCCGCGCATGCGGGCCGGAGGTGCTGCAGTTGAAGACGACGGTCGTGGGCAGCTATCCGAAGATCCCCGATCCGCCCGCCCCGGGCCGGTGGCGGACGAGCATGGAGAAGCGGCAGCGTGGGGAGATCACCCCGGCCGATCTGCGCCGGGTCGAAGACGAGGTGACGTCCGAGGTGCTCGCGGAGATGGCGGAGGCCGGTCTCGACCTCCTGACCGACGGGCAGATCCGGTGGGAGGACGGCCAAACCTATTTCGCCCACGGGTTGGAGGGGTTCGAGATCCACAGCCTGCAGCGGTACTTCGACACGAACGTCTACTACCGTCAGCCGGTGGCGGTGGGCGAGGTCGGCTGGCGCGGCCCGATCGGCGTCGCCGACTATCAGTTCGCCGCGACCCACAGCCCGCGTCCGGTGAAGCCGGTGGTGACCGGACCGGTGACGCTGGCGATCCTCAGCCGGGACGAATTCTACGGGAACCTCGACCAGTTTGTGATGGCCCTCGCCGCGGCGCTCAACCAGGAACTCAAGGCGTTGTCCGCCGCCGGCGCGGCCGTCATCCAGGTGGATGAGCCCGGGCTGCTCGCGCACCGCGATCGGTTCCCGTTGTTCCGGCGGGCGATGGAGGTGCTGTGGGGCGGGGTGACGGCGACGCGCGCGCTCTACACCTATTTCGGCCACCTCGACGGGCTGTACCCGGCGATCCTCGATATCCCGGTCGACATCATCGGCGTGGACTTCGTCGCCGGCGCCCGCAACTGGGAGGTGCTGCGCCGGGCGCGGTTCACCAAGCAACTCGGCCTGGGGATCCTCGATGCCCGGAACACCAAGATGGAAACGCCTGAGGCGGTCGCGGAGGCGTGTCGCCGGGCCGCGGAGATCGTACCCGCCCCGCGCCTCCACGTCGGGCCGAGCGCGGGGCTGGAGTTCCTGCCCCGCCGGATCGCCCGGCGGAAGCTGGAGGTGCTGGTGGCCGGGGTGCGGCAGGCCCGGGAGGAGGCAGCATGACCACGTCACTGCTCACCACGACGGTTGGAAGCTTCCCCAAGCCGGCGTACATCCTGGAGGCGCGGCGGAAGCACGCGCGTAAGCAGCTGCCGGACGAAGGGCTGCGCGCGCTGGAGCGCCAGGCCACCGAGGAGTGGATCCGTCGCCAGGAGGAGATCGGGTTGGACGTCCTGGTGGACGGCGAGATGTACCGGGGGGATATGGTCGCGTTCTTCGCGGATCAGATGGACGGGTTCGCCATCCCCGGCCTGGTGCGCTCCTACGGCAACCGGTACTATCCGAAACCGGCGGTGGTGGCGCCGGTCGGCCGGCGCGGGCCGGTCACCGTGGACTGGTGGAAGTTCGCCCAGGGGCTGACCCCGCGGCCGGTGAAGGGGATGCTGACGGGCCCGTACACGATCGCGGAATGGTCGTTCAACGAGCACTACCCCACGCGGCGGGAACTGGTGCTGGATCTCGCCCGGGCCATCCACGACGAGGCCGCGGACCTGGAGCGCGCCGGGGCCCGGTACATCCAGATCGACGAGCCCGCCATCCACACGCGGCCGGACGAGGACTTCGATCTGGCCGTCGAGGCGATGGCGATCGTGACCCGGGGGCTCTCCGTCTACACGATCACCCACGTCTGCTACGGGGACGTCCCGCGCATCTATCCGGCGATGCTGCGCCTGGCCGTGAACCAGATCGACCTCGCCCTGAAGAACGAGGACTTCGCGCTGCTCGAGACGTTCCGGTCGCCGCGGTTCACCAAGGACATCGGACTGGGGGTGCTGGACGCCCACAGTCACCGCGCGGAGACGCCGGAGGAAGTCGTCGATGGGATCCGCCGGTCGCTGAAGGTGATTCCGCTCGAGCAGATCTACGTGACGCCCGACTGCGGGCTGAAGACCCGGACGATCGAGGAGACGGTCGCCAAGTTGGGCGCCATGGTGGCGGGCACCCGGCGCGTCCGGGAGGAGCTGGCCCGATAACCGCTCCGTCGCCGCCGATCCTGGCCATCGAAGCGCACCGGGTGATCCGGGCCTCCCCCGACAAGGTGTTTGCCCACGTCGGGCGCATCGATCACCTGCCCCGCTTCGCCGCCCCCCTCTGGATGACGGCCGAACCGGTGGAGAAGCGCCGGGCCGGCCAGGTGGTGGCGCTGACCGGTTATCTGATTGGCCTGCCGGTTGAATCGGTCCAGCGCGTTACCCTGCGGCCCCCGCACTCGATCGAGTTCAAGCAGCTGCGGGGGACGCTGCGGGCGTTCAGCGGAGAGTGCACCCTGAAGGCCGTGGAGGACGGGACCGAGGTGGTGTACCGCCTCGAGGTCGACCCCGCGATCTCGATGATCTCGGAGGATGCGGCCCGCCAGTTCTTTGTGCAGTTTGTGGAACGGTTCCTCGCCCGGATCACGCTGGCCGCCGAGCGCAAAGCTCCGCAGCGCCGGGTCGCCCGCCCGACCCCGGGCGCACCCGCACCCAACGCCCCAGATGAGGAAGGGGAGGGCGACTCGGTCCCCGACGAAGTCCCGGCGGCGGCCCTGGAGGATGGCGCCCCAGGCCGCGCCGTGGCGGGCGGCGTTGAGATGCGGGACTCCGAGGAGGGCGCGGTCGCCGAGCGCCCGCAGGTCCCGCCCGGCCCCACTCCCCCCGGCCAACCGGCGGGACCTCAGGGGACACCGTC